>JAZSHE010000149.1:0-15007 GCA_045533085.1 Ruminococcus sp. | reverse complement strand
CGTTGTAGTGCCAAAGTGGATTGCCCATTTCTTCAAACTGGTTGAAAATCATAACATCGTCGCGCTGTTTGAGCTCCCATGTTTTGTCAAAGATTTCCTTTACGTTTGACTCGCAGCCAGGTGTTGCGATGATTTCGCCTGCGACTGTTTTGAGCCAGTCAAAACGCTCCTTACTCATCTCAGCCGGAAGAATAGCGATTGAGTCACAAGCTAAAAGATGAGAGTTGAAAGCACCACCACGGCAGTAGTTACCTGTTGATGGCCATACAGCCTTGTGTACGGTTGCGTCAAACTGACCTGTCACAAGACGTGGAGCTAAGCATCCGAAAGATGCACCAACCTTGTGGCATCCTGTTGGGAACCATTTGCCGACCATAGCAAAAATTCTTGCTTTAACGCCGGTGAGCGCTGATGGAAGCTCGATGTAGTTAGGGACATCCTGGAACAGACCGCCAGTTTCTTTAGCTTCGTTTTTCCATGTGATTCTGAAAAGGTTAACAGGGTCTACATCCCACAGACCTGTGTGTGAAAGCTTTTCCTTGATTTTCTCCGGAACGAGCTCAGGGTTCTGCATCTGTTTGATAGTTGGGATGATGACGTTGTTTTCTCTTGCTTTCTCAATGTTGTGTTTAAGACCAAGTTCATTGATTTTAAAATCAATCATTGTAATACCTCCTGTCTGCATCGCTTTGACTATAGTGAAATCACGAAATCTGAGGTGGTTTTGCTATATCGGTGCAGTTAAATTAAGGGCCATTTTCGACCATACGTATATAGTAATACAATTTAAAAGACATTTCAATAATTTTTTTGTTTCTAAAATTTGAATTTTTTGTTTGACACAAAGGCAAGTTGCGGTATAATGTTATTAAGTAGAGTTTACTTTTTGTGTATCATTACCAAATGTGTATTTTGAGCTTTAAAGAGAGGAGCTTTTTGTTATGAATTTTAATGCGATTAAAGAAGTTGCGCAAAGCTACGAAAAGGATATGACAGAGTTTTTACGTGACCTTGTTAAGATCCCTTCAGAGAGTGCCGAAGAAGAGGGCGTAGTAAGACGAATTAAAGAAGAGATGGAGAAGTTGGGCTTTGATAAAGCTGAAATCGACCCGATGGGCAACGTGCTCGGATGGATGGGTGATGGCGAGAAAATCATCGCTTTTGACGGACATATTGACACAGTAGGTTTGGGTGAGATGAGTAACTGGACCTTTGACCCTTATGAGGGCTATGAAACCGAAACAGAAATTGGTGGACGTGGCACCTCTGATCAGGAGGGTGGTCTCGTTTCTGCTGTGTATGGTGCAAAAATTATGAAAGACCTTGGACTCATCCCTGATGGCTACAAGATTCTTGTAACAGGTACAGTGCAGGAAGAGGACTGTGATGGTCTTTGTTGGCAGTATATACACAACGAGCTCGGCATTAAACCTGAATTCGTTGTTATCACAGAGCCTACTGATAAGGGTATATATCGTGGTCAGCGTGGCAGAATGGAAATCAGGGTTGAGGTTAAGGGTGTTTCGTGCCATGGTTCAGCTCCTGAACGCGGTGACAACGCTATCTATAAAATGGCGGATATCATCACTGAAATTCGCGATCTCAACGACAGACTTCACTGCGATGAGTTTTTAGGTAAGGGTACTGTAACAGTATCCCAGTCTTTCTATAATTCGCCATCACGCTGTGCGGTTGCTGATATGGCGGCTGTGTCACTTGACAGACGTTTAACTGATGGCGAAACTTGGGAAAGTGCACTTGAAGAAGTGAGAGCACTCCCTAGCGTTAAAAAATATGGTGCAGAAGTAACGATGTACACCTATGAGCGTCCATCATGGACCGGACTAGTATATCCTACTGAGTGCTACTTCCCAACCTGGGTTATTCCGGAAGACCACCCTGCTACACTTGCTGTTGTTGAAGCACACAAGGGTATGTATGGTGAGCCTCGAGTTGATAAGTGGACTTTCTCTACAAACGGTGTTTCTATTATGGGTAGATACGGAATACCTTGTATCGGATTTGGACCTGGTGCTGAGGCTCAGGCTCACGCTCCTAACGAGAAAACATGGAAAGAAGACCTTGTTCGTTGTGCTGCTGTTTATGCTGCTATTCCTATGAACTACAAAAAGTGAGGTTTTTACTATGAGTAAAATTGAAAATCTGATTAAGCATCTGGAAACTCTTGATGTAAAAGATATGTACGAGGGCGATTTTTTTCTGACATGGGATAAATCAGACGAAGAGCTCGAGGCTGTTTTTACCGTAGCGGATGCACTCAGAGATATGCGTGAGCGTAATATTTCGACAAAGATTTTTGACAGCGGTCTTGCTGTTTCTAACTTCCGTGATAACTCAACAAGAACACGTTTTTCGTTTGCATCTGCTTGTAACCTGCTTGGTCTTGAAGTTCAGGATCTTGACGAAGGTAAAAGCCAGATTGCACACGGTGAAACAGTCAGAGAAACAGCTAATATGATTTCGTTTATGGCGGATGTTATCGGCATTCGTGATGATATGTACATCGGCAAGGGTCACACATATCAGAAGGAGGTTTCTGACTCTGTTAAGGAGGGCTATAGCGAGGGTATCTTGGAACAGAAGCCAACTCTTGTTAACCTTCAGTGTGATATTGACCATCCGACCCAGTCGATGGCAGATATGCTCCATATCATCCATCAGTTCGGCGGTGTTGAAAATTTAAAGGGTAAGAAGGTTGCTATGACATGGGCTTACTCTCCGTCTTATGGTAAACCACTTTCTGTACCACAGGGTGTTGTCGGTTTGTTCACACGTTTTGGTATGGATGTTGTTCTGGCTCATCCTGAGGGTTACGACATTATGCCTGAGGTTGAAGAAGTGGCAAAAGCTAACGCTGAGAAATCAGGCGGTAGCTTTGCGAAAACTAACAGTATGGCTGATGCGTTCAAAGACGCTGATATTGTTTATCCGAAGAGCTGGGCGTCTTTTGCCGCTATGGAAAAGCGTACTAACCTTTATGGGGAGGGTGATTTTGAGGGTATTAAAGAGCTTGAAAAAGAGCTCCTCAAACAGAACGCTGAGCATAAGGATTGGGAGTGCACAGAAGATATGATGAAGCTGACAAAAGATGGCAAAGCACTCTATCTACACTGTCTGCCTGCTGATATCACAGGCGTGTCCTGTAAAGAGGGAGAGGTCGAGGCAACTGTATTCGATCGTTATCGCAAGGAGCTGTACAAGGAAGCATCATTCAAGCCATATATCATCGCGGCTATGATTTTCCTTGCAAAGGTCAAAGACCCAGCGAAGGCTCTCAAAGAGCTCGAAGAAAAAGCAAAAGAGCGTAAAGTATTTTAAATTTAAAAGCAAAAATTAAGGAGAGCCGATTTGCGTCGACTCTCCTTTTGTTTCATATTATCTTTTTGCCTTTTACAAATTTTGATATTATGCCTTTGAAATCTGCGTTTAAATATACCGCTCGCTCTAAACGTTCGTGGATATCAAGTTCTTGTGGATGTGGTAGCACAGAATCATCGATGACAACTGCATCAAATTCATAGCCGTTTTCAAACGAGCCGACATCCCCGAAAAACTCTCCGCCGCCTATTGTTGCGAGATAAAACGCTTCATTGAAAGTAACGGGTTTTGTGTTGTTATCTACGAGACGGTAGTATAGCTTTGATACCTGCACGGTGTCTGCGATAGCTCTGAAAAGAGAAATCGAATGTCCGCCAGCCATATCCGAGCCTAAACCGATTTTTAGGTTGTTGTCGATATATCTTCTTGCTGGTGCGATGCCTGAGCTGAGATTTGTGTTTGATGCGGAACAATGAGCGATAAACACGCCGTTACGCTTCATCAGTTCGACTTCATCATCGTTTGAGTAAACGCAGTGTGCCATAATTGTTTTTGCACTCTTGCCAAAAAGGGAAAATCTATCGTAAGCGTCGCCGTAGCTTTTTGAGTAAGGGCACAGCTCTTGTACCCATTTGATTTCATCTTTGTTTTCACTCAAATGCGACTGTATAGGCAGGTTGTATTTCTGCTGGATAGTAGAGAGCTTTCGCATCAGCTCGTCAGAGCAAGAGGGGATAAATCTTGGTGTCAGAATCGGTTTTGTGTTTTCGTATTTATCTAGAGTTTCGTTTATCCATTTTATGGTGTCTTGTGCTGATTTTTCAGCACTTTGTTCGCACAGATTGCAAGGTGAGTTGCGGTCCATATTTACCTTGCCGACGTAGGATGCAAGCCCTGACTTTTCAAGTTGTTCCATTAGCAGTTTTGTAGCGTCGCTGTGGAGTGTCGCAAAGATGCACGCTCGTGTGGTGACGGAGCTTTTGAGTGCATCGGCAAAAATTGAGTAAGCTTTTTCTGCGTAAGTTATGTCGCTGTATTTTGCTTCTTCTTTGAATGCACTGTTATTGAGCCATTCGATAAGTTCTGAGTCCATATTCAGTCCACAAAAAGCAAACTGCGGTGCGTGGGTGTGCAGGTCAACCATGGACGGAAGCACGAGTTTGCCTGAGTAATCAAAAATCTCATAGTCGCTGTATTCTTGTGGAAGATTTTTAAAAACACCTTTGCTGATACCACTTTCGCACACAGCGTAGCCGTCTTTTACTGTTCTGATTGTTGTTTTGTCAGTGCTGTAGCAGATGTCGCCTTTTAGTATAAAGTTGTTCAAAGTATCACCTCGTTTGAGTAAAACAATGAGTTCACTATACTTTAATATTATAACAACGGTCGGTTGTTATATTTCTTTTTAGAAAAATTAATAATATCGCTATCGGCAATTTTTACTAAAAATTTGTGCAAAATTATGTATAAAACGCAATATATGTCGGCATTTGTAGACTTTTTTTATAAAAAAATTCAATTTTTTTCTTCAAAAATATTGTCAAGCACATAAAGAAAATGTATAATTGACGTGTTAGAAACCTGTCATCAGACGGGTGATTAAAGATTTCCGAAAGGAAAGATTTTAAGGAGGAATATTCCAATGAAAAAGTTAATCGCACTTATCCTTGCTATTCTTATGGTAGCGTCTCTTGCTGCTTGCGGCGGCACAGACACTGCTACAAAGGATGAAGCAACATCATCAGACTTCAAAATGGGCGTTATTCTCATCGGCGATGAGAACGAGGGATATACATACGCTCACATCCAGGGCATCCAGGAAGCTGCTGCTTCTTTAGGTCTTGCTGACGACCAGATCATCTGGAAATACACAATTCCAGAGGATGAGACATGCTACGACACAGCTGCTGACCTTGCTGACCAGGGTTGTGACCTCGTTATTTCTAACTCTTATGGTCATCAGTCACATATGCAGCAGGCTGCTACAGAGTTCCCAGAGGTTACATTCATCGCTATGACAGGTGACACAGCTAAGGCTTCTGGCCTTCCAAACTTCTGTAATGCTTTCACAGCTGTATATGAGTCAAGATTTGTATCAGGTGTAGTTGCAGGTATGAAGATTAAAGAGCTTGTTGAGGCTGACAAACTTGAGGCTGACAACTTTGACGCTGACGGTAACGTAAAAGTTGGTTACGTTGGTGCTTATCCATACGCAGAGGTTAAGTCAGGCTACACAGCTTTCTTCCTTGGTATGAAGTCAGTTTATGACAAGGTTTCAATGAGCGTTCAGTTTACAAACTCTTGGTTCGACCTCACAAAAGAGGGTGAGACAGCTAACCAGCTCCTTTCACAGGGTTGCGTTATCATCTGTCAGCATGCTGACTCAACAGGTGCTCCATCTGCTGTTCAGGCTGCTTTAGAGTCAGGTGACGTTTGCTACTCAGTAGGTTACAACATCGATATGCTTGAGGTTGCTCCACAGGCAGCTCTTACATCAGCTACAAACGTATGGTCTGTATACTACAAAGAGGCTATCGGTGCTGCTATGAACGGCGAAGCTGTTCCTACAAACTGGGCAGAAGGTTACGCTAAGGATGCAGTTGCTATTACAAAGCTCGGCGAATCTTGTGCAGAAGGCACACAGGAGAAGGTTGACGAGGTTATCGCTGCTATCAAGGCTGGCGAACTCCACGTTTTTGATATCGAAACATTCACAGTAGACGGCAAGAAGGTTGAGTCTGCATTTGCTACAGATACAGACGGCGACTTTGTTCCTGATGCTGACGAGGCTGTATTTGATGGTTACTTCCACGAGTCACACTTCCAGTCAGCTCCTTGCTTCGCACTTGATATCGATGGTATCACACTTCTTAACTAATAATTAACGGGCATTTATGTTCAATAGGGAAGCCGAGCAATCGGCTTCCCTGTACTTGTTTAATATAACACTTTATTTTAGGTAAAACACAATTGCCTGACTATGTATTTTTTCAGACCGTTGTGTTTTATCTAAACTCACAAAAAGAGGAGGATGTGTAGTGGACAACAATATAGCTGTAAAGCTACAGGATATTACCAAAACTTTTGGTAAACAGGTTGTTGCTAACAAAGATGTTACGCTCGACATCAGAAAAGGTGAGATTCTATCACTTCTTGGTGAGAATGGTTCGGGCAAAACAACGCTGATGAATATGCTTGCTGGTATCTACTACCCTGACAGCGGTCATATTTTTGTCAATACAGACGACGAAGGATTGAAAGAGGTTTCTATCTGTTCTCCAAAGGATGCTTACGAGCTTGGAATTGGTATGATTCATCAGCACTTCAAGCTTGTTGATGTTTTCACAGCTACAGAAAATGTTGCGCTTGGTCTTGACAAAAGCATAGCTTTCAACAAAAAGCAGATAGCCTCTGATATAAAGGAAATCTGTGACAAATATGGTTTTAAGGTTGACCCCGACAAAAAGGTTTATAATATGAGCGTTTCTGAAAAACAGACTCTTGAAATCGTAAAAGCCCTTTATCGCGGTGCAAAAATCCTTATTCTTGATGAACCTACTGCAGTTCTGACACCACAGGAAACAGACGTGCTCTTTGATGTAATGCGTAATATGAAAGAGGATGGTAAGTCCATCATCATTATTACTCATAAGCTCAACGAGGTGCTTTCTATTTCAGACAGAGTTTCGATTCTTCGAAAAGGTGAGTACGTCGGTACTATAGATACAGTTGATGCAACAGTCAGCTCACTGACTGAGATGATGGTTGGTCAGAAGGTTACTCTCCATATCGACAGAAAAGAGCCTGAAAACACAAAGGAACGTCTGGTTGTTAAAAATCTGACTTGTATAAACAAGTATGGTGCAAAAGCGCTTGATGATGTTAGCTTTACAGCCTTTGGCGGTGAGATACTCGGTATTGCGGGTATTTCAGGAAGTGGTCAGAAAGAGCTTCTTGAAGCTATTGCTGGTTTACAGGAAACAGCTGAAAACAGTTCTATCGAATACATTTCTCCTGACGACGAAAGCAAAGCACAGCTTATCGGTAAAACTGCGTTGCAGATTAAAAATATGGGCGTAGCACTCTCGTTTGTTCCTGAGGACAGACTCGGTATGGGACTTGTCGGAACAATGGGTATGTCGGACAATATGATGCTCCGCTCATACAGAAAAGGATTTGTGTTCACAGAGCGCAAGGGTCCGAAGAATCTTGCGAATAAAGTCAAGGAAGAGCTGGAGGTTGTTACTCCGAGCATTTCGACACCTGTTCGAAAACTTTCGGGCGGTAACGTACAGAAAGTTCTTGTTGGCCGAGAAATCGCTGCAGCACCGACTGTGCTTATGACAGCCTATGCTGTGCGTGGTCTTGACGTAAACACATCCTACACTATCTATGGGCTGTTAAATGAGCAGAAGGAAAAGGGTGTTGCTGTTATTTATGTCGGCGAGGACCTTGACGTATTATTAGCACTTTCGGACCGCATTTTAGTTCTTTGTGACGGCAAGCTCAACGGTATCGTTGATGCCAGAACTACTACAAAAGAAGAAGTCGGTCTTCTTATGACACATCTGAGAGAGGAGGAGTGCGATAATGGCTAAGACTACTGTAACAAAAAGAGAACCGCTTGTGCGTATAGCAAAGCGTGATTCTATGCCGTGGTGGCAATCGGTGCTTATCAGGGTTGTTTCTATCGTGCTTGCCCTTGTGGTGTGTGGTGTAATCATCTACATGCTTGTCAAGGTCAACCCTCTTGAGGTATACAAATCTATGGTTGAGGGCGCTTTCGGTGCCTTCAAAGAGGATTACAAGTTTTTTAACCGTAGAACATGGATTACGATTCGTGACACAATGATGCTTTTGTGTATAGCCGTTGGACTTGCTCCTGCGTTCAAGATGCGTTTCTGGAACATCGGCGCTGAGGGTCAGATTTTAGTTGGCGGTATTGCAACAGCTGCTTGTATGATTTATCTCAAAACTCTCCCTCCGGTTTTACTGTTTATCTGTATGATAGTTGCGAGCTTGCTTGCAGGTGCGTTGTGGTCGCTTCTTCCTGCTATCTTCAAAGCGAAGTGGAACACAAATGAAACACTGTTCACTCTTATGATGAACTATGTTGCCATTCAGCTGACATCGTTCTTTGTGGCTATGTGGGAGAATCCGTTTGGTTCAAACACAGTTGGTATCATCAATCCGACAGGTAAAGAGGGTTGGTTTCCACCTGTTTTCGGTTTTGATTATCTGATGAACGTAATTGTGGTTATGATTATCACAGTTGGTATGTTTATCTATCTTAAATATTCAAAACAGGGCTACGAGATTTCTGTTGTTGGTGACTCTGAAAACACAGCCCGCTATGCAGGCATCAACGTTAAAAAAGTAATCATCCGCACAATGCTCATCTCTGGTGCTATCTGCGGTTTGTCGGGATTTGTTGCTGTGTCAGGTGCTTCTCACACAATTTCTGTCAATACAGCAGGCGGCAAGGGTTTTACTGCTATTATCGTTGCGTGGCTTGCTAAGTTTAATACATTCACAATGATTCTGATTTCTTTGTTACTTGTTTTTCTTGACAAGGGTGCTATCGAAATCGCTTCAAAATACGACCTTAATGATTACGTTGCCAGTATGATTACAGGTGTAATACTGTTCTTTATTCTTGGCAGTGAGTTCTTCGTGAACTACCGTATGATTTTCAGAAGCAAAGAAAAGGAGGTTAAGTAATATGGGTAATATGAATACATTATTGCAGTTATTACAATCCTCGATTGCTTTTGGTACTATCATTATGTTTGGAGCTGTCGGTGAAATCATCACCGAAAAGGCGGGTAACTTAAACCTCGGTATCCCTGGCGTTATGTACTTGGGTGCTATTTCCAGTCTGGTTGGTGTTTTCTTCTATGAAAAGAACGTTGCTGAGCCTAACCCGTTTGTGTGCGCCGTTATCGCTATACTGTGTGCTTTCTTAGCGGCGGCACTTGGTGGTCTGCTGTTTAGCTTTCTGACTATTACTTTAAGAGCTAATCAGAACGTAACAGGTCTTACGCTCACGATTTTCGGTTCAGGTGTGGCTAACTTCTTCGGTGGACTTTTAAACGGCTTTTCAGGTGGTGTAGGTCAGATTCGTGTTGCTACAACAAGCAAGGTGTTTATGACAAAGCTTCCGTTTTTGTCAGACCTCGGCTTTGTAGGAAAACTCCTTTTCTCTTATGGCTGGCTTGTTTATATCGCTATTATCATCGCTATTTTTTCTCAGTGGTTTTTGAACAAAACACGCTCAGGACTTAATCTTAGAGCTGTTGGTGAAAACCCTGCTACCGCAGATGCCGCAGGTATCAATGTTACACTTTATCGCTATCTTGCAACCTGTATCGGTACAGGTATTGCTGGTCTTGGCGGTCTGTACTACGTTATGGATTACACAAAGGGCACATGGGCAAATGATGGTACTATGGAAAATCTCGGCTGGCTTGCTGTAGCTCTTGTTATCTTTGCTATCTGGCGTCCTAAAAATGCTATCTGGGGTGCGTATCTGTTCGGCTTCTTGTTCTGGGCTTATCTTTATATCCCAGGACTCACACGAAAGAGTCTGGAACTTTTCAATATGCTTCCTTACGTTGTTACTATCATCGTGCTTGTTTTCACATCTTTCAGAAAGAAGAGAGAAAATCAGCCTCCGAACGCGTTGGGACTTGCGTATTTCAGAGAAGAAAGATAATTATTTACTAAATACTATTGCTAAAAATCCCTTGTGTATCGCAGGGGATTTTTTGTAATCATAATCTTTGGGTGATTTTATGTCTTTGATGCTTAAAAATGTATGTTATGCCGTTTCGTGCGATGATGTTGATACAGTGTACGAGGGAGTGGATATACTGATTGATGACGGAAAAATTCAGGATATTGGTGTTGACCTTGATGTGAGCACTGACAGAGTTATCGATTGTACTGATATGATTTGTTATCCGGGTCTTATCAATACCCACCATCATTTGTACCAGATGTTCTCTCGTAATATACCTGCTGTGCAGAATATGGAGCTGTTTCCTTGGCTCAGAGCGCTTTATGGTGTGTGGAAAAACCTTGATAACGATGTTGTATATCTCAGCTCAATGTGTGGTATGGCAGAGCTGATGAAAAACGGTTGTACAACCTGTTTTGATCATCACTACGTTTTTCCTCAGGGTAGTTCTGATTCTCTTCTTGAGAGCCAGTTCCAAGCGGCAAAAGAACTTAACATCAGGTTGTATATGTCTCGAGGAAGCATGAACTTGTCACAAAAGGACGGAGGGCTTCCACCTGACAGCGTAGTGCAGACAACAGATGAGATTTTAAAAGACAGTTTAGAGGCTATTGAGAAATATCACGATTCCTCATTTGGCTCTATGAATATGCTTGCTCTTGCTCCGTGTTCACCATTTTCTGCAAGCTCGGATTTGTACAAAGAGAGCGCAATGCTTGCTCGACAGTATAACGTCAGACTTCACACTCATTTGTGCGAAACTCTGGATGAGGAGAACTATACTCTTGAAAAATTTGGCAAACGCCCGCTTGAATATATGGAGTCACTTTCGTTTGTGGGTGATGATGTATGGTACGCTCACGGAATACACTTTACAGATGATGAGCTTGATTTTCTTGCTGAAACTGGCACGGGTGTTGCGCATTGTCCTGTGTCGAATATGAAGCTTAGCTCAGGTGTTGCGAAAATTCCACAGATGCTTAAAAAGGGCGTCAAAGTGGGGCTTGCTGTTGATGGCAGTGCGTCAAATGATGGTTCCAATATGCTCGAAGAAATCAGAGCGGCGTATCTTTTGTCGCGACTTATTTATGGAAGTGACGGACTCACACCATATCAGGTGCTCAAAATCGCAACTGTGGGCTCTGCTCAGATTCTTGGACGAAATGACATAGGAACAATACAAATAGGCAAATGTGCGGATTTGTTCCTTATAAATAGACGCAGGGTCGAGCTTGTTGGTGCAAGTTTTGACCAGAAATCAATGCTAGCGACTGTCGGTTTCAAGGGAAGTGTTGATTACACCATAGTTAATGGTGAGATAACCGTGGAGAATGGTAGATGTCTGAGCTTTGATGAAGATAAGATTTTTGAAAAAGCTGATATAAAAGCGAGAGAATATCTCAGCGGTTTGTTGTAAGTGACATACGCTCGTGGTTTATTAATGATGTCTTTTTTGCTGTTGGGTAGTTTTTTGGCTAAAAGAAAAACACAGTTGACTTTTACAAACTACTGCTATATAATACAACAAGTTGAAATTTCAACATCTTTTGAAAGGGTTGTTAATATGGTTGAAAGATTCGAAAAATTTTCTTTTGTTATTTTTGAGATTACTCGTTACTGGCACAAGATTGCGTCTGAAGAGATGGCAAAATACGAACTTAAAGGCCCACATGCTACATATCTGACTACCCTTTACCGTTATGAAAACGGTATCACAGCACCACAGCTTTGTGAGCTGTGCGGAAAAGACAAGGCTGACGTTTCACGTATGATGTCTATAATGGAGAAAAAAGGTCTGGTTGTTAAAGAGTCTGTTGGAAAGAATATGTACAGAGGGCTTTTGAAGCTTACTGATGAGGGTAGAGCTGCTGCCGAGCACGTCAGAGAGCGTGCGGCACTGGCGGTGGAGCTTTCCAGCAAAGGTTTGTCTGACGAAGCCAGAGAGACTTTTTACAGTGCACTTGACATCATTTCTTCCAATATGAAAGATTTGTGCGAGGACGGACTCCCTTCATAACCCCCTATAAAGGAGAAAATTATGAGCGTTAAAATTATCGTAGACAGCACGACTGATCTTATACCAGCTGTCAAAGAAAGAGTAGAAACAGTACCGCTTACAATTCGTTTTGATGACGAGGAGTTTATTGACGGCGTTACTATTGATCACAAGATGTTTTATGAAAAACTCATTGAGAGTGATGTTATTCCTACAACAAGTCAGGCATCACCTGCTGCGTTTGAACCTTACTTTGAAAAAGTGAGAGAAGACGGCGACGAGGCAGTTGTTATTACTGTTTCGAGCAAGCTTTCGGGCACCTACCAGAGCGCGTGTATAGCTGCTGCTGACTATGATAATGTGTATGTTGTTGATAGCGGTAGCGTTGCGATTGGTGCAGGTGTTCTTGTTGAATATGCGCTGGATCTTGTTGACAGCGGTCTTTCTGCAAAAGAAATAGCTGACGAGATTGAGAGAGTAAAGGATAGCGTAATTATCGTTGCTATGCTCGATACGCTTGAATATCTGAAAAAAGGTGGACGTATATCAGCGGCTGTTGCATTCGCAGGTGGTGTACTTAATATCAAACCTGTTGTATGTGTTGACAAGGGCGAAATCAGAATGCTCGGCAAAGCGCGAGGCTCAAAGCAGGGCAATAATCTTCTTGTTCAGGAGATTGAAAAAGCAGGCGGAGTTGATTTTTCCAGACCTGTACTTCTTGGTTATACAGGTCTTTCTGATATGCTGCTCAAAAAGTATGTTGAAGACTCTAAGGCACTGTGGGCGCACGCTAAAAGTGAACTTAACACAAGCGTTATTGGTAGCACAATCGGTACCCACGTTGGCCCGGGTGCAGTAGCAGTAGCGTTTTTTAAGAATAACTGATACACCTTATACCTCGGTTGAATTCAATCGGGGTATTTTTACTTTATGACTCGTATAGTTGCAGAAAACCCCCGATTTTTATATCGGGGGTCAAATTTTGCTTTGTGTGTTTTAGTGTGTAGTAAGAAATTTACTGAACAGAATATAGCATATCGCCGTAGGATGGATACGGCCAGTGCTCAGTTGACATATCGTTCTCCATTGTATCGCCGATAACTCTCAATCTGCTCATTGATGGTAGTACATAATCTCTGTAGTACTCTGCAAGCGTGAGTGGATTGCTGTTGTAGTTTTTAGCAAGTGCAGTCTTCTCCTCAAGCTCATCGGTGAGATCAGCAAATTTGCAGAGTAGTTCTGACATTTTCTGGAGGAGCTTTTCTTCTGCGTCAGTTCTGATAAGAGGGGATACAGCTTTCTTGCTGACTATTGTCTGTGCAAGTTCGCCTGTGAATTTTGACACAGCAGGGAAGATATCCTTTCTTGCCATATGTATCATTGTCTGGGCTTCGATTGCAATAACCTTGGAATAGTTTTCGAGCAGAATTTCATATCTTGCTCTTACTTCTGTTTCACCGTAAATATGGTTTCTCTCGAAAAGCTCAATATTCTTTCTGTCGATAAAGTGTTTGAGTGCCTCAGGGGTGTTCTTGAGGTTTAAGAGACCTCTGCGTTTTGCTTCTTCAACCCACTCGTCTGTGTAGCCGTCGCCGTTGAAGATGATGCGCTTGTGCTCTTTGAAAGTATGCTTGATAAGACGTCTGCAAGCTGACTCAAAGTTTTGTGCATCTTCCAGAGTGTCAGCAAACTGCGACAGAACATCAGCCACTATTGTGTTGAGCATAATGTTCGGGCACGAAATGCTGATTGATGAACCGAGTGAGCGGAATTCGAACTTGTTACCTGTAAATGCAAATGGAGATGTACGGTTACGATCAGAGTTATCCTTCTTGAAGTCAGGCATTGACTCAACACCTGTCTTCATCAGTACTCGACCATGGGACTCGTATTCCTCGTCGTTGATGATAGCATCAACGATAGCTTCAAGGTCATCGCCTAAGTACATTGAAATGATAGCAGGTGGTGCTTCGCTAGAACCAAGACGATGGTCGTTACCAGCAGTTGCGACAGAGATTCTCAGCAAATCCTGGTGCTCGTCAACCGCCTTGATAACAGCCGCAAGGAAAAGTAAAAACTGTGTGTTTTCTTCTGGTTTTTTGCCAGGCTTTAACAGGTTTTCACCTGTGTTTGTTGAAAGCGACCAGTTGTTGTGCTTACCTGAACCATTGACGTCAGCAAAAGGCTTTTCGTGGAGTAAACAAGACATACCGTGTTTTCTTGCGATAGTCTTCATTGTTTCCATTGTGAGCTGGTTCTGGTCTGTTGCAATATTTGTAGTAGTAAAAACAGGAGCAAGCTCGTGCTGTGACGGAGCAACCTCGTTGTGTTTTGTTTTTGAGTAAATACCGAGGCGCCAGAGCTGTTCGTCGAGCTCTTTCATAAACTGTGATACTCGGTTTTTGATAGCGCCAAAATAGTGGTCTTCAAGCTCCTGACCTTTTGTTGCCCTTGCGCCAAAAAGTGTGCGACCAGTGTATTTGAGGTCCTTGCGCTTATCGTACATTTTGCGGTCAATGAGGAAATATTCCTGCTCGGCACCTACGTTTGCGGTAACACGGGCTACGTCATCTTTGCCAAAAAGTTTTAAAATTCTCAGCGCCTGAGAGCTTACAGCATCCATAGAACGCAGAAGAGGAGTTTTTTTGTCCAGAACCTCACCTGTGTATGACATAAAAGCAGTCGGAATATACAGCGAACCGTCTTTTACGAAAGCATACGACGTAGGATCCCACGCTGTGTAGCCTCGTGCTTCGAATGTTGCACGGATGCCACCATTTGGGAAGGATGAAGCGTCACTCTCACCTTTAACAAGAGCGGTGCCTGAAAACTCCATGATGATTTTGCCATCCTGTGCAGGAGTCAGAAAACTGTCGTGCTTTTCCGCAGTGATACCTGTCATTGGCTGGAACCAGTGAGTGTAGTGTGTACAC
>JAZSHE010000158.1:0-13592 GCA_045533085.1 Ruminococcus sp. | reverse complement strand
TGCTACAGGTAAGGGCTTTGCTATCGGTTCAGCTGCTCTTACAGCTCTTGCACTTGTTGCTTCTTACATCGAGAAGGCTCAGGAAGTTGGCGCAAAGGTTGATTTTTCTACATTCACAGTAATGGACCCACTTGTGCTTGTTGGTCTTTTCATCGGTGCTTGCTTACCATTCGTGTTCGCAGCTTTAACAATGGATTCTGTTGGCCGTGCTGCTCAGTCTGTTGTTATCGAGGTAAGACGCCAGTTCAAGTCTATCGCTGGTCTTATGGAAGGTAAAGCTGAAGCTGACTATGCAAAGTGCGTTGACCTTTGTACAAAGTCAAGCTTAAAGGAAATGATTCTACCAACAATCGTTGCAGTTGTTACACCTGTTGTTGTTGGTCTTGTACTTGGTGTTAGCGGTGTAGTTGGTATGCTCGCAGGCGCAACAGTTACAGGTTTCTTGCTTGCTATCTTTATGTCAAACTCAGGTGGTGCCTGGGATAACGCTAAGAAGTACATCGAGTCAGGTGTTCACGGCGGTAAGGGTTCTGACCAGCACAAGGCTGCCGTCGTTGGCGATACAGTTGGTGACCCATTCAAGGATACAGCAGGTCCTTCAATTAACATCCTCATCAAACTCCTCTCGATGGTATCCATCGTATTTGCAGCTCTGGTTGTTAATTTCTCTATTTTAGGTTAATATTATTGTAATATTGTACAAACAGCGTGTAGTTTTTTCTACACGCTGTTCTTTTATATCTGTTGAAAGTGTATTTTTGTAATAGTATAATTATGTTATTCTAAATACTGGAGGGGTAATATGAAAAAGACTATATCTGTCTTGCTTGCGGTTATATTGACGCTTGGTGTGTTCTCTGTTGTACCACAGGGAACATTTGCTCTTAGCAGTGCAGATTTTGAATACGAAGCAATCGACGATAAAACTGCGACGATAACGGCGTACACAGGTGTTGACACAGAAATGGTAATACCGTCTGAAATCGATGGATACAAAGT
The DNA here is from genome assembly GCA_045533085.1 of Ruminococcus sp. Taxonomy (GTDB): domain Bacteria; phylum Bacillota; class Clostridia; order Oscillospirales; family Acutalibacteraceae; genus Ruminococcoides. The sequence continues at coordinate 12,593 of JAZSHE010000158.1, read as the reverse complement.
AACCAGAATAGGTGCCAACGCTTTCAAAGGCAACACTACTATCGAGAAAATCACTATACCTGATACAGTCACCTACATTGGGACACGTTCGTTTTATGAAATTAAAAAACTGACAAATGTCGTTATTCCTGATTCTGTGACATATATCGACAGGTATGCATTTTTAGGTTGTGTAAAGCTTCAGGAAGTAGACATTCCTGACTCTGTTACACATATCGGTGAGTTTGCGTTCCAGGGTTGCTCGTATCTTACTAAGGTTAAATTACCAAGCGATATTACACAAATCGATGGTCAGATTTTTGCGGGCTGTTACAAACTCAAAACTATAACAATTCCTGCTTCTGTTAAAACTATCGGTGATAGTGCGTTCCAGAACTGTTATGCACTTGAGTCAGTTACTATACTTGGCGACGTTGAGACTATCTCAAAAAATGCGTTTTACAACTGTACATCGCTCAAGTCGATTACTTTTCCTCAGTCGTTGAAAACTATCGGTGACCAAGCATTCCATCATTGTAAAGAGCTCGGCACGCTCAATTTGCCTGATGGACTGACTTCTATTGGCGATAAGGCTTTTTACTACTGCGAAAGCCTGCTTGATTTGTACATACCATCAAGCGTAACAAATCTTGATAGTAACGTATTTGAGTATTGTCTTAATCTCAGCACTATCGTAGTAGATGAAAAGAATCAGTACTATGACAGCCGAAATAACTGCAACGCCCTTATCGAGACTTCTACAAACACACTGATGCAGGGATGCAAAAACACGGTGATTCCTCATGGTGTAGAGACTATCGATGAGTATGCATTCTATGAGTGCACAGACCTTAAGCAGATAACAATCCCGAACACAGTTACAGCTATCGGAAAAAATGCTTTTTATAAGTGTAATAATCTGACTGAGCTCGTTATTCCGGATAACGTAACGTCTATCGGTGAACAAGCCTTTATATATTGTTCAAAACTTGCTTCAATAACCTTCCCGGATTCTATTGAGCACATTGGCTATAGAGCGTTTTTTAGCACAGCGTGGGAGAGAAATCAGCCTAGTGGTGTTATCTATATCGGGGATATACTGTACGGCTACAGTGGTGTTATGTCTGAAGAAACAGAAATCACAGTAAAAGACGGTACAGTTGCGATAGTTGACGCTGCGTTTAAAGGCAAGAAAAAGCTCAAATCCGTTGTACTGCCTGAAACGGTCAAATATATCGGTTATTCAGCGTTTGAAGATTGTGCAGCTCTTGTGTCAATCAACATTCCTGATTCAGTTGAAACTATAGGAAAGTACGCATTTTGTAAGTGCAGCAGACTTGCTTCGATTGAGATTCCTGCAAATGTCGATGTTATCAAACCTTACACATTTTCCGAATGTGTGAGTCTGTCATCTGTTGTTATAGCAAACGGAGTAACATGTATTGAAGATCGTGCATTTTGTGGTTGTGACTCACTGACATCTATCGTACTGCCTCAATCCGTGAGTACTGTAAAATGGTACGCTATGGGCGAGTGTGTTCAGCTTAAAGACGTTGCGGTTATGAATCCGCATTGTGACATCCAGCAGAAAGTTATCACCACAAAGTCTACTGTAGTCTATGGTTATGATAATTCCACAGCCCAGGTGTATGCAGAAAAGTTTGGTCATAGTTTTGTTTCGCTGGGCGAAGCACCGACACATCCAGCTGTGAAACTTGGTGATGTGGATATGGATGGCGAAATCACGATAATGGACGCAACACTTATCCAGCGCGCTATTGCGTTCGAGGTGACATTGTCCGAGGAGCAGACAGAAGTTGCAAATACCGACAGAGTTGACGGCATCACTATTATGGACGTGACTGCAATCCAGCGATATATCGCAAAGGTAATTACTGAGTTTTAATTTTTAATTTTTGTAATAACTGTTGTTAAATTGCACAAACGGTGAGTAGTTTTTTCTACTCGCCGTTTTTCCACATTTATTGAAACATAAAAGTGTCAGGAGTATAATTATAGTATAAATTTATTGGAGGTAATAATATGAAACGCTATCTTAGTATTTTGCTCGTTGTAGTAATGATGCTCAGCATTTTCAGCTGTATCGGCACATCCGCCTATGGCTGGGATTCGCCGGAGATTATGACAGTTGACGAAGCTCTCGAGATGTATGAGCTCGAATTCGGCGAGAGACCAGAAACTTACAGATACTACTTCCTTATGCCTAATGGTCGCAATGGTGACAAGGGCGATACATTTGAAAGTGGTTATTATGATAAGTATGCGCCATCGTGGTACACGGAGTTACCTGATGGTACACCTGCAACAAATACTGCCGGTATCTACTGGTGGGGTTCAGGTGTTGCTGATCCTGTTGCATGGTGCGGTTACATCCCATCAGGCGCTGAAGAGTGTGATTCTGACATCTTCTACGCTGACGTTCCAACAGATGTTACAACAATCATCTGGAACAACGCTGTTGACGGTGGTATGGACCCTGACGATCCTATCTACTACTGTGCTGCACAGTCAATCAATATCCCATGTGAGTACTACGACGCTGGCGAGTCAGACTACTACCCAGACGGTACAGAGAACTTCAACAACATGATTTTCGTTGTTGACCCTGACGTAGTTGATATCGCTGAGCTTTCTGAGAAGCAGACATGTGGTGGTGAGTGGTACTACTACTACGGCAACGGCTGCTACGGCTTCACAAAGGACGGCAACGAGACAAACTGTCTGCGTGATGACCATTTTGACTCAAATGGCAACCACATTGGCAAAGAAACACCAACAGTAAAGCCAACTTCTGCTCCAACACAGGCTGAGAGCGATAATACAACAATTAACTCAGAATATGTTATCGCAGGTCCTGAATATACTGATCCTTCAAAAATCAATGGTCAGGTTCACGGTACTATGGGCGACGCTGATGGCGACAACGAGATTTCTATTATGGATGCTACTGAAATTCAGCTCGAGATATCTCGCCTGATCAGTATGAACGAGATTTGCTTGTTGCTTGCTGACGCTGATGGTGACCAAGAAGTTTCTATTTTGGACGCTACAGAAATTCAGCTTTATGTAGCGCAGTTTTCTACCAATGGTGTAGTTGGCCGATACCTCTACACACCACAGCAGATTGAACCAACCGAACCACCGACAAATCCACCAACTGAAGTCCCGACTCTTTATGATGGTGTTCAGTACAGACATACTGTTCCTGCCAGCGGCAGACTTCAATACAAGTTCTTTGCGTCCCAAAGTGGATATTATGTTTTCAGTTCACATGCAGGTCGTTCGGTGGATACTTGGTGCAAGATGTATGACTCAGACTTCAACGAGATAGAGCCTGAATGGTATGAAGATGATTACGATGATATGTTCTTTGATTACAACTTCTACCTTCGCCATTATTTTGAATATGGCAGAACATACTACTTTGAAGTAGGCGGAAATAATATAAGCGGTAAAGAATGTCCTGTAAGATTTGAGTTTTTGTACTCACAGGAGCCGACTGAAACAGTACCACCAACCGAAACACCGGATCCGGAGCCGACTGAACCTGATTACGACTTGACAGATGTACAGGGCGGTTCGCTTTATGATGGATATGATGCAAATATATCAATACCATCATTCACCCGCAAGGTGATGACATTCACACCAAGCACCAGCGGATATTACACCATAGAGTCAGATTCTGTGTCAGGAGACCCTAAAGTTGAGTTGTACGATATGTATGGCTACTTGTTGGATTCAAATGATGATTATGACATTGATATTAAGGGCAGCGATTTTGTTCTGACATATTACCTTACTGCTGGACAGACATACTACTATAAAATCAGAGAATACTATGGCAACAGCTCAATTTCACTGCGCTTGAAGTTATATCAAGGTGAGTATTGTGAAGAACCTGTATATACTGAAACGGGAGTTCTGAATTTTGATGCGGTAACATCGGGCTGGTATGGTTTTAAAAAGCTTTACTGTCACCTTTGGGTGTACGGCGGAGATTCTTTCTACGCATGGCATTCAAAGGCTGAGGCGTGTACTGACGCAGACAAAGACGGAATCTGGACATACGACCTTGCGGCAAAGGGTATAGAGCTTGAAGTCGGCAGAATGTATGGTGTTATCTTCAGTAACGAGTATGGCACACAGACATACAATCTCCTGCTCGATTCAACAGTTCTGGGTGATACTGCTTTCTGTGATGGAACATATTTTGAAAATCCGGAAGATTGCTCAAAAACAGCTTTGGCAGCTTTCTGGAGATATCAGGACGCAGCAGAGTTTGGTCCTGAAAAGTGTGTTACATCTATCGGTAACGTTGTCGGTACATGTGTACCGCAAACCAGAACTGCTCAGGGTATGTTCGAAGATTTCCTCAAAGAAAAACTCGAAAACGCAAGAGTATACTCAGATAAAAATGACCAGCAACTTCTTGACGATACAGCAAGAGCTCTGGGTTTGACCAAATCGGACGTTGTGGAAGCTATAAGAAACACCAGAGTCAGCGTAATGTGGAATGAAGCATACTCAACACTGAGTGGCGGAAGCGATATTCCTGTTAATCCTAACCCATCTAACCCGACTCAGGCGTTTGATGCTATCAAAAACTATCTGGGTAATGACGTAGTATGGGATTACGACTACGATATTGATTACGAGATTGAAGTATTCTACAATTCAGACAACAATTCTATTGAAATCTTTGGTGTTGATTACTCGTCATCCCGTGTTGTACGAACATACATCCGTATTATGAGAGGACAGACGGTGTTCTACTATGAAACAGAGATGGACAACGATATTACGGGTGCAGTTTACTTTGATGCTACAGGCTATGGTTCAGTAGCAAGCACAAGACCGTTGTCGTTCTACACAAACAAAGCGACATTCTCAAGCTCAAGCTACACCTATAGTCAGGCTGAGCCGATTATTACAGATGGTTTTGCAAAGGCTCTCGCTGTTGCTGACTATGCTCTTGCCGGAAGAGTAAATTGCAGTATCTACGATTTGTTGTGATGAGAATAACAGGTTGTATCGAAAACAGCTCAAAGAAAATTTAACAAATACTAAAACAGCCGAGGTTAAACTTCGGCTGTTTTTTTGTATCAAAATTCCATTTTGGAAGCAAAAATCGAACAGGTGTTCGAATAATTCGCACAAAGAATTAACTATTACCGTTCTGTATCTTTTTTATCCGTTTGAGAATTAACGATGAATAAACTGTAAGTGAGGTACTCAAAGTGTAACTGGAAGTTTTGCTACCCGTCTGTTACAATATAATCATAAGATGGATATAAGAAATTTATATATAGAAACATTTATGAAATACTTTAGGAATTTTTTGGAAAGGATGATATTATGCGTATCAATGTAACAGGCGAAAGAGTTTCTGACACTATCGTCAGAATGTATGTCTCAGAGCTGATGAAAGCTCACCCGGAAAAGAAGATATCTGATGTTGATATCATCGTAGAGGGCGATTTTCTGAAGGTCAAGTATAAATACGAGAAACTTGACAACATCGCTTGATTCTTAGCCACTCTCCGGCGCGCGGTAACTCCGTGAGCCGAGAAAAGCCTCCCGTATAAAAGCGGGAGGCTTTTTGCATCTTGATTTATTTTGAGTAAACGTATATACTATTGTGGAAAATGATTTTCACGGAGGCAAATATGATATTAGTGAATATATTGTTGCTTTTGGTAGGATTTGCGCTTTTAGTAAAAGGCGCGGATTTTTTTGTTGATGGAAGCTCGTCTATCGCAAAGCTTTTGAAAATCCCGTCAGTTGTAATCGGACTGACTATTGTTGCTCTTGGTACAAGTGCTCCTGAGGCTGCTGTCAGTATCACGGCTGCGATTGCCCAGAAAAACGAGATCGCCATCAGCAATGTTGTGGGTTCTAATATTTTCAACCTGCTTGGAGTTGTCGGTGTGTGCGCTATACTCAAGCCGTTTGGCCTAGACAAAACGATTCTTAAACGTGATTTTCCTGTTAATATAGTATCTAATGTAATTTTGCTTATTATGATGGCTGTGTCGTTTGTTCTCAGCCGATTCAACGGTATTGTGTTGCTGTTGATGATGATTGCATATCTCACATGGCTCGTTGTTAAAGCGATACAGAATCGCGAAGAAACAGCAGAGGATAATATCAAAACTATACCACCTGTACTGAGCATTGTGTACATCGTCGGCGGCCTTGCGGCTGTTGTATTCGGTGGAGATATGGTTGTTGATAACGCCACTGTGCTTGCGCAAGCTATGGGATGGAGCGAAAACCTGATTGGTCTTACAATTATCGCGTTAGGCACATCGCTTCCTGAACTTGTGACAAGCGTGGTTGCCTCAAAAAAAGGTGAAAACTCATTGGCGCTTGGCAACGTTGTAGGTTCCAATATTTTCAATCTACTTTTTATTCTTGGTTTATCAAGTACAATATTCCCGATTACGGTGGATATGAACGCGATCATAAATACTGCGTTTATGCTGATTATTACTGTGCTTGCTTACGTTGTGTGCGTTGCTCGCAAAAAGCTTGGCAGAGTGGAAGGTATCATAATGGTATCGATTTACGCTTTGTATACAGCGTATCTTGTTTACGTAGGATAAAATTTTATACAGATGCAAAAACTCCCCACAGACTACTGTGGGGAGTTTGTTGTTTAGCAGAAAATTATCTGTAAGTGTTGATGCCAAAGCCGTCGTCGTACTTAGCAAGGTATCTCTGGATGTATGTAACGTCCATGATGTTTACCTGACCATCGTGGTCAACGTCAGCGGCTTTTGCGTTATATGGTGATGGGTTGAGCACTGCGATAGCAAGCTGGATTGTTGTACAGTCAACAACAGTTACGTCATCGCTGTTGTCAGCGTCACCAACAAGGTATGTTTCGCCAGCTACACAGATGTTGTCAGCCTTATCGAGCACAAAGTAGTCGTACTGAACATTGTTATCAGGTCTGTACTGCTCTGAGCCGTAAGTATGTGTATCCTGTGTCATATTTGAGTCATAGTGGTTGTCCTTGTCATACTTAACAACGATTTCGTGGTCACCCTTTGTGAGCTGTAACAACAGATGTGTAGATGTCTGGAAATCGTAGTTTACAACAGGGAACATAAGTGCGCCAACATCCTTGCCGTCAACAAATACGGAACGGATAGCACAGTTAGAACATGAGTTAGGGTCGTTAGAGCTGTAATCGTTGTAGCATGCCCAGAATACATACTGTCCTGCTTCTTCGATATTTACGTTGATTGTGAGAACTCTGTCAACACTAGCTGCAAATGTGTCAGTAACAACTGACTTACCGCTTACTGTAGTTTTTGAGAGGTTTTTGAGAGTACAGTTTTCAGCCTCGATTTTGATTCTGGAAGGACTTACAATGATTGGGCGTGACATTTCACTCCATACGCCGTCCTTTGAAACAACAACTACTGAGTATGAGCCATAAACGCTAGGGTCGATTGTGTAAGAATTTGTCTTAACATCAACGTACTGTGAGCCTGTCCATACTTTGTATGTACAACCTGACTGAGCACCCCATGTGAGAGTGTTGCCTGAAAGCTTAGCAACTGGCATCTTAGGACAGATAACGTGGTTCTTCTCGTCATTGAGGTTTACTGTTTCGTCGTCGTACTCGTTTTCACTTTCTGCTACAACGATGTCGATTCTGTAATCGCCGGAAGCACCAAATGGGAGTGTGTATGATGTGCCTACGTTTTCACCGTTAACTGTGATAGAAACAATCTCTGAGCCCTTACCTGTGAGAGAAAGGTCGATAGTAGCATCGCAGTATGTGTAGTCAGTTAAGTAGAACGGACCTTCCATCCACTGTGGAACGTAAGGTTCAAATGTGATGCCGTCAGTATCATAAATCATACCGAACAGTACTTTGTAGTAGCCTGAAAGTGTAGCCGCGATTGACCATAACTGGTGGTTAACGTGGATACCTTCGCCTGTTGTAAAGTCTACAACCTCTTTGTTGAGAAGAGAAGTAGCGGCTGCTGTGATACATGAGTTCCAGATTTCCTCAGAAAGCTCATCGTAGCCGTGCTGTGCGCCTGCGAGCATAAGCTGAGCTTCCCAACCAGGCCATACACCGCGGTTGTGATATACTCTGTCTTTGTGTTCGAGCTCACCCTGCTTGTTAGGGTAAACAACGTTTGCGCCATAAGTAACGAGTGGGTAGTTGACAGCGATTGATTCAAGCTGTTCGTCAGTACCGATACCGAACCACAGAGCGTATCCGTTTGCGATACAGTCAATCTTGTATGCAAGTGGTGAACCCATGTAGCTTGGGTACTCCCATGCAGCGTAGCAACCGAGTTCATCGTGCCACAATCTTTCTGTTACTGCCTTGTACAGAGCATCGTATTTTTCCTGTAAGTATGCTGTGTCTTCTTTGCCTAAGATTTCAGCTGTCTTGATCATTCTCTGGAGAACACCGAGATAAATGAGGTTAACACTTGCTGCTTTGCCTTCAGCGATGTTAGCAAGAGATTCCTCAACCTCGTTGCCCATCCAGTCAGGATAAGTCTGTGAACGCCAGTCAAGACCACAGGTTTCACCCTTCATAAGACCTGACTCTTCGTCCCATACTGTGTTGTAGTCCTGCTTGATGTTGTTAAGACAGATGTCGTAGAAATATTCGAGTACAGACTCGTCGCCTGTTGAGAGATAAATTTCCCATACTGAGAGATATGTGATGATTTTGTCAGTAGAAACAGGGTAAGAACCGCCTGTACCTGTATCCTGTTCAAATACAGAGAAACCGTTGAAATCTACTACCTTTTCCTTAGCACAGTTGAGAGAGATTTCAGGGTAGATAGCAGCAAGAGAGAATTCACATGACATAGCTGTATCTCTGGTCCATACCTTTCTCCATGTTTCACCTGTGTAGAAAGCTGTACCAAACTCTGACTCGAACTTGTTGATAACAGTCTCTTCCATTGAGAGGTTATAAACAGCCTCAGCTAAAGGAGTGTTAGGAGCACTGAATACAGGCATATCAGATGTACTTCTTGTCTGTGTCCATGTTTTAGCTGTACCTGATGTTGTAGAAGTCATTGATGTAGGTGAGTTAACAGTAACTGTACCCTTTGTATCAACGATACCATCTGGAGAGAGTGTGTATGAGTACGGATAAACGTAATCAAGGTCGATATCAAACTGTGAGCTTAAATAGTAAGCAGGTAAACGACCTGCAGCAGCATAGCCGTTCTGAGCTTCTGTGTTGATAACAAAAAGTTCAGAAGCTTTGTTGAAGATTCTGTACTTACCTGTTGAGTTGTCAACGTACCATTTGCCTGCGTCAGTTGAATTGCCGTCGGCAGTAGCAACTATGTTTGAAGCTGATGCACTTAAGTAGTTGCCGGTTTTGGTGTTCTGAATGTAACAAACCTGTGGATCCTCATCTGATGGGATGAAGTTCCATGTTGTGTTAGCAGAAGCGTAGTCAGCAGCGTTTAAGCTGATATATGCGAGCTTGCCGTCTTTTTCGCACAGAATCTGATCAGTGTGATCGCTCCATGCGCTCTGGATAGTGATGTTTTCCTGTGTTTCTTTGAAGTTGTAGAAGTTCTTTGTATCACCTGAGAGAACAGTAGCGTTGAAAGCACCTGTAAGAGCGTTAACTTCAAACAAAACTGAACTTTCTTCTGAGAGGGTAAGCTTTGCGTTGTCGCCGCTAGGAGTTGACCATGACCAGTCAGAAACAGCGAACTTGTACTCGTGAGCACCAGCAGGCAGAGTCTTTGTGAGAGCAAAGTTGTTGTTGCCCATAGCTGTGAGCTTGTTCTCAGCTTTAGCAGGCCACATTTCGCCGTCAAAAGATCCTCTCAGATATACGTCAGTAGTAGGAGCTGACTTAATCTTTGCGCTCTGTGTGTAAGCTGTAGGGTTCATTGTGAATTCTACCATTGCACCTTCAGTAAGTGTAAGAGTAGCATCCTGACTTGGTACTGACCATGACCAGTCCTCAACTGCCATCTTGTACTTGTGGGTACCGGCAGGAAGAGAAACGGTGATTGAATATGTACCGTTGCCGTTGTCGTTGAGGATGTATGCTGATTCAGCTCCCCAACTGTTGAATGTGCCACGCAGATAGTATGTCGTTGCGGCAGAAGCACCAAGCGGTATCATGCATATCGACGCTAAAACCAGAGTGAGCGTCAATAAAACAGAAACCACTTTAAAAAATAAAGGTTTTGATTGTTTCATATAGTTTACCTCCGTATATTGGTAACAGCATTATACTATTTTTTGTTGCAATTTACAATAGATTTTGGTGATTTTGCTAAAACTTTTTTAGCAAAACACACAAAAAACCACCTCTTTTTTCGAGGTGGCACGATAAGTCTATATATCTTGTGTTTTCTTTGTGGATATAAAACAATTTATTGTGACAGCGGACACAACAATCACGCCGCCGAGTATAGCGAGAGGTGGCGGAACATCCTTTGTAACTACTGCAACAAGCACAGGATTGAGTATTGGTTCGATTGCTGCTATCAGACAGCACATCAGCGCAGGGCAGTTGGAGTTTGCAAGACCATACAGCGCGTACGGGATACCAAGCTGGAATATACCAAGAAACAGGATACACAGTATTGGTATAAGCTCTGTAGTGAAGTTGTTTTCCATAAACAGCGATACCGAGAATCCGACAACGGCAGTCAGAAACTGGCTGAGCATAATGCCTGAGAGCTTTTCGTCTTTGTCACATTCGCCAACACACACAAACATCAGACCCATGAAGATTCCCGCCATCAATCCCAGTATGTTGCCAAATAGCGAACCACCCTCAAGGCTTTCTACAAAAAACATAACGATGCCGATGAGTGTCACAATAACTGTGATGATGTCGTTTTTAGAAGTTTTTTTCTTCAGGAAAAGTGCTGAAAAAATAACGATATATACGGGCGCTGTATACTGAAGCACAATTGCGTTAGCGGCTCCTGCGTACTTTGTAGCACACACAAAGCACAGTGCGGTGCCTGATACAAAAAGCATGGACAAAAGTGAGCGTTTGGTCACTTTTATTTTAATCTTCATAATCAGCATCATACACAGTATCGTGATTCCTGCGACAACGCCTCTGAATGATGCTATCGCAAACGGATTGAGGTCAATATAAGAGATAAACAACCCGGCTGTACTCCAAAGCACCGAGCAGATTATCATCTGGATTATACCGATTTTTGTTTTGTTTTTTGTCATAAAATCACCAAGTCGAAGTTTACCACAAAATGAGATTTATTGCAATGTACAGATGTCTGTTATCATTTTGTAAAAAACAAAATGCCCACCGATAAAACCGATGGGCATAAAAGCTAAGATTGATTATTTAACTGAGCTGTAATCCTTATTCTTTGTGATAGCTTTGATAACAAAGAGTGTTGCAACTGTGAGAACCACACCGATTGGAAGTGTGATGTACCAGCTCTGGATGAAACCTGCGAGGATGTAACATACAAATGAAATTCCTGCAACCGTTATAGCGTAAGGAATCTGAGTTGAAACGTGATTTAAGTGGTCGCACTGAGCACCTGCTGATGACATGATTGTTGTATCAGAGATTGGAGAGCAGTGGTCACCACAAACAGCACCTGCAAGACAAGCTGACATGGAGATGATCATCAGTGGGTTGCTTGGGTCAGCCGCAAAGAGATATGTAACGATTGGGATGAGAATACCGAATGTACCCCATGATGTACCTGTTGCGAAAGCGAGCACACAAGCAACAATGAAGATGATAGCAGGCAGGAAGTTCTGGAGTCCTGCAGCAGCACCATTCATAAGGTCACCAACGTAGTACTTAGCGCCAAGCAGACCTGTCATATTCTTCAGTGATGTTGCAAATGTGAGGATGAGGATAGCAGGAACCATAGCGATGAAGCCCTTTGGTACAGCATCCATAGTCTCTTTGAAAGTAACAACTTTTCTCATAATGAGGTAAGCCATAGCAACTACTAAAGCAATAAGACCGCCCCATGGAAGACCAACAGTAGCGTCTGTGTTAGCAAAAGCATCGATAAATGAAACGCCGTCCAAAATACCGCCGTTGTAAACGAGAGAGAACACAGAGATAACGATGAGAATGAGAACAGGAAGGATAAGGTCGATAACCTTACCGTTAGCGTTTTCCTCAAACTCGTCACCTTCCTGTTTTTCACCACAGAAAAGGTCGCCGTACTCTCTTGCTCTGTACTCGTGCATAGCCATCTTGCCATAGTCAAAGCCCAAGAATGCGATAGTAATGATGAACACAAATGTTAAAAGTGAGTAGAAGTTGTATGGGATAGCCGCGATGAAAAGGTCAAGACCTTTGCCATCCTCAGCGTAAGAAGCAACAGCAGCTGCCCATGATGAGATAGGAGCGATCATACATACAGGAGCTGCAGTAGCATCGATGATGTATGAAAGCTTAGAACGTGAAATTTTGTGAGCATCTGTTACAGGACGCATAACAGAGCCAACTGTTAAGCAGTTGAAGTAGTCATCGATAAAGATGAGTACACCGAGTGCAAAAGTAGCAAGCATAGCGCCTACTCTTGTTTTGATGTGTTTTGCAGCCCATTTGCCGAATGCAGCAG
>JAZSHE010000236.1:0-3903 GCA_045533085.1 Ruminococcus sp. | reverse complement strand
AGTCAGCATTATGGATGCAACAGCAATTCAGCGTCACATAGCGCAGTTGGAATCTATAAAAGAAGATAGACTTCCTTATGCTGATACAGATAAAGATGGTAAAGTATCAATTATGGATGCGACTATGATTCAGAGACTTATCGCTCAGTTAATTAATGAATTCTAGGTCGAGACGTATGGCAATAATTGATACAGAAGAATTTGATAAAATCATAACGAGCGACTTTGTTGCAAAAATTATTTCTGAATTTTAACTATAAATCTTATTTAAGAAAGGCAAAATACTATGAAAAAACTTCTGTCTGTAGTTTTGAGTGTTTTAGTTTTAGTCAGCTCGTTTTCTATGCTGTCAACTTTAGTGTCAGCTAAAGAGTGTGAAGTAGCTCAGACGGGCTATCAGATATATATTACTGACTACGAACAACTCAAAAACTTACTTTACAATTCACCTAACGGCGAAAGATACATTTTACAAAACGATATCTTTGTTGATGATAACACAAACGATAACACGATTATTGTCGGCAGTTTTTCAAGATGCAGTCTTGATTTAAACGGCTACACCCTTAGTCGTACAACAAGAGGTATAGACAACTGTCTTATCTATGTGAATAGCGGTGCAAGTTTTGATGTATATGACTCATCTGATGAAAAAACTGGTCGTATGATTTTCAGAAGCGGAAACTACGCTGGCACAAGTTCTGTAATGATGGTTAATGGTGACGTAACTATCAATGGTGGTAATTACGAAATACTCACTCCTTATGAGGTCGGTGGCGGTGTTGTTTTTCTTGTAGAACAAGGATTTCTCGGTATTTATGACGGTGTGTTTGATTCTCACGAAGCGTATGGTGGCGATACTATAGAACTTCGCCACAACGCGTATATGTACGATGTACCTCACTGTAATGTTTATGGCGGTACTTTCTACGGAAAATACTCTAACTTCGAAGTTTCATCATATAGTAACTTTACAAAATACGGATGTTTTTATCCGAGTGTTTATGTATATGACGGCGAGTTTTATATAGCAAATCCTGATGATGAGTACGCAGGCTTTGCGTATTGCAATAATGGTTGGGGACAGGTTATTGTTGCTGGCGGAACAAAGTTTTACAAGTGTCTCAATAGTACAGATGAACGTTATATTGACGGTGTCAGCAAAAATCTAATATCAGTTGAATATGAGGGTAAAACAGGCGTATATGATGAGGTAACTCCACCAACAATGATTGGTAGCGATGCTTTAGATATGGTTGATCGCTTGAGTTATAAGTTTGCGAAAAAAGAACTGTCATATTACAGCAAGACAGGTACTGTTTATCAGCAAAACCAAGAGATATTTGATGCTGTTATGAGCTATGTAGATGCAATCGAAGTACCTGCAACAGCAGAAGAATCTCCACTTATCTGGATTGATAACAATGACAACGTGAAAACTATTTCGTGGTATTTCAGCGACGAAGCACATTTTGACAACGAAAACACAGTCTGGTCAGAGCTTGCGGACTATAGGGGACGAGTGAATCCTTTCCGCTTTGATTTCAGACCTGAAAGTGAAACAACCTTGTATTTCCGTGTACTTATAACTTTGGATGATGAAACACAAATAGAAGATGTAGTTGCTGTACACTACGAAGAGTTAAAGCCAAACCCACCAATAACACACGTTGATGTTACAGGCGTTACAACTCCGAGTGTTGGTGCTACACCTGACTTCTCCGTTGCAGATACTGCGATGTACTATATAAACGACATTTACTGGAAAGACATCACAACAGGTTTATACCTCAAAGAAACAGACGTTTTCGAAGCAGGTCACACCTACGAGCTTGAGGTGTGGCTGAGAACAAACGACGGATACAAGTTCAGGACAGATTCTGACGGTTGGATTGATATAACAGCTACTATGTGTTCAAAAGAGGCAGAGGTTATCCCACCAGGTTCCGAAATTTCGGCTATACTTTCGTTGACTTTCACTCTGGAAGAAGAAAAGCTGATGCTTGGCGATGTCGATAATGATCAGAAAATCACTATTATGGACGCTACAGCTATTCAGCGTCATATAGCAAAAACAAAAACTCTTTCAGACGACGCACTTTCTCGTGCAGACACTGACAAAGATTCTAAAGTTTCTATTATGGATGCAACAGCGATTCAGCGTTATGTTGCGAAACTTATTACTGAGTTTTGATTTTGACAACGGAGGAGATAAAAATGAAGAAAAGATTAGTATGCTTGATGCTATGTCTGATTTTTATGTTTTCTTTGATTTGTGCTGATGTGTCAGCTTTAAGTGCCGATGGAACAGAAATTGATGAAGTGCGAATCACAGATGTGCGAATTCCTTACGCTGAGTATTATCCTGATTACGATTTTACTATTCAGGATACAAGATATGATTTTGATCCTAGCAGAGTATCTAGTGATAATAATACTGTCAACGGCTGTTGGTGGTATGACAAAACTGACAAGGATGTTGTATCTCCTGATGAGCAATTTGTCAAAGGTCATACCTACATACTGTGTATTATGCTCAAAACCAATGACGGCTATGAATTCAGAACAGATAACTTCGGCACTCCATATTTCAAAGCATATATAAATGGTAATGAGGCTCAGCTGGACGACGATCTCACAGGCAGATTTTCAGCTTATGTCGAATACACATTCGCACCTTCTGATTACAATATGGAAGTAGAGACTACGAAGGTTACTGTAACCGAGCCTGTTGCTGGTGCACACCCTGACTTTTCTGCAAAAACAGACAGACAGGCTGTAAAGATTGGCAAAATGGATTCCGTTCACTACATTGAGGGTGTTGCGTGGTACGATTGTATAAACTGTGTATGGCTTGACCCATCCGATACATTTGTTGAGGGTGGAGTGTATGAAGCTAATGTTTTGATTGAAACCACAGGAGATTTCTATTTTAAGACAAACGGAAACCAGCCTGCAGTAAAAGTGTATGTAAACGGCAACGGAGCTACTCCTTCTTATGCAGGTAAGGACATAAACCACTATCTTCTTGTGTCTTATGTTTTTGGTGACAAATATGAAGTAGTAAACAAAGTTGAAGTAAGAGGGGTCACAGAACCAACACTCGGAGGAACACCTGATTTTACTGCTACTCCTTACGGTGAAGCTTTCTATATCAACGCAGTTTACTGGACAGATACTACATCTTCAAAAACAATGAAAGAAACAGATGTTTTCGAAGCTGGTCACACATACGAGCTTGAAGTATGGCTCAGAGCAAATGACGGCTACAAATTCCAGACGGATTCTAACGGCTGGATTGATATCACTGCGAAAATCGATAGTAAAGACACAGAGGTAGTACTGCCTGGTTCAGAAAACTCCGCTATACTTTCAATCACATATACAATAAATAAACCTGCGATAATCTCTTTTGTAGATATCGGAGAAATCAACGAGCCAAAAGCAGGTATGACTCCTGATATGACAGCTTTCTGTTATACACAGGGCTGTAATGTAGATACAGTCGAGTGGTATGACGTAACAGATACACAGAATGTGAAACTCTCAGCTGACTCAAAATTTGAAACAGGAAGACTCTACCGCGTGGTAGTCGGTGTTGCGGCCGAAGGTAATTGCGCTTTCTATATGGTTGACGGCTACAATGAAGCAACAGGCGATATAAACGGGGAGTCTGCGAAAGCTTTCGGCTCTCACGATGATGTATATGTCGAGTTTTACTATGATTTTGCACCATGTAAACAATCAGATGAATTTGTGCTTGGCGATGTAGACGGCGACGGAAAAGTCAGCATTATGGATGCAACAGCAATTCAGCGTCACATAGCGCAGTTGGAATCTATAAAAGAAGATAGACTTCCTTATGCTGATACAGATAAAGATGGTAAAGTATCAATTATGGAT
>JAZSHE010000264.1:0-6545 GCA_045533085.1 Ruminococcus sp. | reverse complement strand
AGATTAAAATTAACAAAAATCAAGCAAAGTATTTGGTTATTTTATCAATATTACACTAGTTGTTGGTAGAGTGTATCGATGGAAAAGATAAAAAACAGCAAGCAAGTGATGCTTTTTTGCATAAAAACGGGAGTAAAATTTTGGTAGATATTATACCAGTAAAGCTCTTTATTTGTATAGAGTTGTATGATAAAATATAGTTGTATAGTGAAATGATGTATTGAAATGCTTTTTACATTTTTACACTATAGTTTTCACGGATTTTTATTGGAGGTAATCAGTATGAAGAAGACCATTGCAATTGTCCTTGCGATGCTTACCTTGCTTGCATCGGTGATGTGCACATCTTTTGTTGCAAATGCAGCTGGTGGTGTTACAATCAGCTATGCTTTCAGCGGTGACGAAGCTACAAAGGCGGGTTACGCAGAGGGTACTATCAGCCTTAAGGTAAACAACAGCTCTGCTGCAGGTAACTACTATCTGTACTGGGCTGACAACACAAAGGCTCTCAGCGGATACAGATATATTGCTACAATGAATGTTACGTCGGGTGGCACAGGTACATATAAAATGCTCGACCACACAGCAATTCCGCCAAGAGCTACTCAGATTATTGCTATCAAATCAAGCTCTGTACCAACTAACAAAGCAGTAAGTGCTGCTGAAGGTACATATACAATTCCAGAGAGCAAAAGACTTAGCACAGGCGAGGCTATCTATAACTTCGGTGCTTTCTCTGACCCACAGATTGCTAACGACTCTTACGGCAACGGCAGATATCCATACGATGAGGATCACTGGGCAGCTGCTCTTGAAACTTTTACAGCAAGAGACGTTGATTTTCTTGTATCATCAGGTGATATTGTAAACGACCAGAATGGTGGACAGACATACGCTGTTGAGTATCAGAGATACCAGAAGATTTTAGCTGACTCAAGCTTTGTGAATCCTGTATGGGAAGCAAACGGCAACCATGATGTTCACGTTAGTTGGCAGCACAATGTTAGCAACGTGCTCAACAAACCATTTGTTGTTGGTACAGGTATTAATTCAAATGCTGATTCTATCAAAGCTAACAAAGCTTACTTTGAAATTACTGAGCCGAAAACAGGCGACCACTTCATTTTCCTTGCACAGGAAGGTGGTTTCTACACAAACGAGGTTGAGCAGTTCTCTGACGCACAGCTTGCTTGGCTTGAGGGTCTTCTCAAGAAATACCACGGCGATGGTAAGAATATCTTTATCTTAGAGCATGCTAATATTGAAGGTTGGGGTAGTGGTGACAAGGCTTCAAGTCCATTCTACTATGACCTTGGAATGAAAAAGTCCCAGAAGAGCACAGCGAAGTTTATCGAGTTGATGCAGACATACAAAGAATGTATTATCGTTACAGGTCATACTCACCTTGAACTTTCAGCTCACTTGAACTACTCTGATAACAACGGTACATCTGCTGTTATGATACATAACAGTGCTATCGGTGGTGTAAGACGACTTGTTAACGGCTCTGTTAACAGAGATCCAGTTAAGGGCCTCACTGAGGGTTACTTTGTAGATGTATACAACAACTGTGTAATATTCAATGGTGCTAATCTTTATACAAATGAGATTATGCCTGACTGTACATACATCATTGGCACTTCAACATCACCTATTACACCTTCGCCAACACAGCCATCAACACCAACAAATCCTACTGAACCTGAGGTGGTTTACGGCGATGCTGACGGCGACGGAAATGTTACTATCTCTGACGCCACAACAATTCAGCTTCACCTCGCGCAGGTTAAGGTGCTTTCAGGTCAGCTTCTTACAAACGCTATGGTTGCGGGCACTAATGGTGTGACAATTATAGATGCTACTATGGTTCAGCAGAAGCTTGCTAAGGTTATCGATAAGTTCCCGGTTGAACTCAAAAATGCAAAAGAGGTTGCAGGTGTAGGTGCAGGCGATTTCACAGCTCTGTTAACTCAGGCTAAGAAAGAGCTCTCAGGAAACTATGCGTACTCTTCATACGATCAGTATCAGGCTCTCAAAAAGTATGTAAAACAAATCGAGAAAACTGGTGAAAAGACTGATACAACATACAATAAGCTCAACAAATACTACGAAGACCTCAAAGCTATCATCACAGCTACAGGCGGTTCATCAAGCGGTGATGTAGGTGATACAATCGACGTTTATTTTGTGAACACTCCAAATTGGAGTACAGTTTGCGCTTATGCTTGGTCAGGTTCTGGTACAAACAACCCATGGCCGGGTGAGACTATGACTTATGTTGGTACAAACAGCCAGTCTCAGAAAGTTTACAAAATTACCTTACAGACAGGTAAGTACAACAATATTATTTTCTCAAATGGTTCGGGTGTACAGACTGTTGACTTGGCACTTGGTAACTCAAACAACCAGGGCTATAGTGCAACAACTCAGTCAAATGGTAAGTATAACTGCTCAACATTTGTTTACACCCCATAAGATTTAGTTTGATTTAAAAGGACACTCTTTTGTGAGTGTCCTTTTTTGTTGAAATTTTTCAGAAAATAAAGTACAATGAATAATTATGTGATTATAATCTAACTAAGAGGTAACTATGTTTGATGCTGTAAGAAAATTTTTGCATTCAAGATTTTTCCTTGGCGCTATAGTAATACTGGTAGAATTCGCAATACTGGTCGCTGTTGTCAGCTGGCTGTACGTTGCTTTTGTGCCGATTGTTGTTGTGGCGTGGGTGTTGTACTTTGTTGTGTTATTGTACATTCTTAACCGCGATGAAATACCAGAGAATAAGCTTCCGTGGCTTGTAATACTACTGGTTATTCCGCTTTTTGGTTCGT
The DNA here is from genome assembly GCA_045533085.1 of Ruminococcus sp. Lineage (GTDB taxonomy): Bacteria > Bacillota > Clostridia > Oscillospirales > Acutalibacteraceae > Ruminococcoides. Next base: position 3,711 of record JAZSHE010000264.1, on the reverse strand, counting down.
TGTTGTTTTTGCTTTTGTCGAACAACAATGCTAGTAAAAAGGACTACAAACGATTTGAAAAAGCTGCTAATAAAATCCGCCCGCATCTTACTCAGGGAAATAATATCAAAAAACTCAGAGAGCTTGATGTTGATGCGTACGCTCAGGCGATGTATCTTTACTCTGCGGCAAAAATGCCTGTCTTTGATAAGTCAAAAACAACATACTATCCGCTGGGTGAGGATTTTCACGCTGCTTTGCTCAGTGAGCTTAGCAAAGCAAAGAGTTTCATTTTTATGGAATACTTTATTATTCAGCAAGGTGAGATGTGGGATTCGATTTACGATGTGCTTAAAAGAAAGGTGAAAGAGGGAGTAGAGGTTTATCTGCTATATGATGACCTTGGATGTATTGCGACATTGCCAGAGGATTTTTACAAAGAGCTTCAGAAAGACGGAATTAACTGTGTTCCATGTAACCAGTTCAAGCCGATTTTGTCGCATATACACAACAATCGTGACCACAGAAAAATCACCGTTATCGATGGAATGGTTGGTTTTACGGGCGGTATTAACCTTGCGGATGAATACATAAATGCCTATGTAAAACATGGCCATTGGAAAGATACCGCTGTCAGAATTGAGGGCGAAGCTGTAAAAGGTCTTTCGGCTATGTTTATTTCGCTGTGGAATATGAATAACGACCGACAGCTCGACTGTGACAAGTACCTGTATATGAGTAAGGGTGGAGATTACGGCAAAGGATATGTTATTCCGTTCGGGGACTCACCAAGTCCGATTGATACTGAGGACATCGGCAAAACTGTCTACATAAATATGCTAAATTGTGCTAAGGATTATGTTTACATTACCACACCATATCTTATCTGTGACAGAGAGTTGTTGAATGCAATGTGCAACGCTGCCAGACGTGGTGTTGATGTGAGATTGATTACCCCACATATTCCCGATAAAAAAGCTGTTTTTCTTATGACACGCTCGAATTATAAGAAACTTATCGACAGCTGTGTCAGGATGTATGAATATACACCGGGATTTATCCACGCAAAGAGTTTTGTGTGTGATGACAGATTTGCTGTGTGTGGTACGATAAATCTCGATTATCGTTCTCTTGTGCATCATTTTGAGTGCGGCGCGTGGATGTATGATACCGAGTGTATCGTTGAGATGAAAGAAGATTTTGTGAAAACACTAAAAGTGTCGCAAGAGGTGTCGAAGAGCGAGGCAGACCTAGCGTTTTTGGAGAGACTTTTCGCAAATATTATGAAGGTGTTCTCACCGTTGTTATAATTGAATATGATAAAAATACAGGCACTCTGCGTACAAAACAGAGTGCCTTGTGTTTTATTATAGGGTTTAGGATAGCATAATAGATGATCGAATGGGATTTGAAGAGCTACGCTGTTTTCTACTTCGATTAATATCCAAGGCCGAATGATAAAGCCTCAGGGAAGTACAATGCCCAGAACAGCTCGCTGTGGGTACCATCTTTATCAACAACAGTTTTGATGAGTGATGATGGATAGCCACAATCTTCCATCCATCCCTGCATTGCTACGGCGTTAGGATAGAGTTCCTGTTCGAGTGAATCCTTTGTGCTGTTGCCGTTATGTATATACACACGAGGGAGAGAATCTGCATCTTTGAAATTAAGAGAGGTTAAGTACTCTTTCCATGTTGCTTCGTCATAAAGCAGGAATGCAGGAGAGAGCGCACCGATGTATGAGAACTTGTCCATGTGCTCCATACCAATATAAAATGATTCAATACCACCTGATGATGAACCAGCAATACCGCGGATGGAGTTTGTGTTGTAGTTTGCTTCGATGTATGGGATGACGGTGTTTACAACAAAGTCAGAGTAAGCTTTACCTGTACCATTTTTGAAGCCACCATAGTTGTACTGTGGTACCACATCACCTAAAACAGGAGTGAGCTCTGAGTCGCGCTTTGAGTTTGAATTATCAATGCCGACAACGATGATGCCATCACCGCCATTTTGCATATATGACAGTACGGTTTCGTCAACTTCCCACTCGTAGCCTGACATTGTGCTCTTGTCGCCAAACAGATTCTGACCATCGGTCATATAAAGCACAGAATACTTTTTGTCTTTATCATCAGGGTCGTAGCCGACAGGAGTCCAGATAGTAATTTGTTTGTTATATCCCGTTGAGTACTCAAGGTTGACGTATTTTAATGTACCTTCGTTATCCTGACCATACGGATATACACCAGCTGCAAATCTGCCGTTGATAGTAGTCTGGACAAAGTAGCCCGAGTTTGTAACTGTGAGCGGGGTATCGGTTGTCTGGTTGGTGCCATTTGAGAAAATAACACGATCATACTTTTTGCAGTCAACATCAATTGCGTATACAGTTTCGCCGTATGAGTTTAGGCTACCGTTTGAAAGTTTTTTACCAGGCCATGTCATAAGTGCATCACCTGACTTATCGTTGTAGATATATGCATACACGTTTGCCCATTTTCTGTTGTTTGAAAAGTGGATTGTGATATTTGTGTCGATTTTTGTTATGGTTTCTTTTTCAGTCACGTTGTTCTCCTCAACAGGAAATTTATCAATGATTTTTGCGATATGTTGCTGAATCAGGGTAGCGTCAATAATAGTCAGCGAATCGTTGCCGGTAACAATAGCTGATGTTTCCTGTTCTTTCGTAAGGGTAATTACTTTTGCTAAAGCCTGCTGTATGTACGTTGCATCTATAATAGTGATGTTTTCATCACCATCAACGTCGCCGTAAATTACTGACGTGTTAGCACTTGCAGGAATAAATGCTATAGAAAACAGCATTGTAAATAGTGTGATTATTGCAATAAAAGATGTTCTGCGCATAAAATGACCTCCGTATAAAATTTTAACGGTATCCGTAATTTGATTGTAGCAAAGTGAAATGACGTATGCAAGTAAAATTTACACTTTTTAAAATATTTCAGGATATAATCAATGTTGACAATATGTGCACGAATTTGATATAATTTTATATGTATAATAAGGAAAGTATTGTGATTTTGATTATATGACACTAAGGTGAGTGTGTATCTATGTTTTTTAAGAAAAAAATACCGCTTCCAAAAAGCGAGAGATATTACGAAGAAGAAGAAATCCGCACAATAGATGTTAAGAGGTTTGTGCGTTTTTCAGTTTTCGTTTTGATTGCGCTGTTATTGGTTGTTGCAATTATTGTTACAATGTTTGTGCTTAACTATAAAAATAATACTTTTGTTATGTTTAACAAGGCGTCGAGCAAAAACTTTGATTGTGGAAGTTTCAGATATCAGATTGATGCTACTCTCAACGACAAGAAATTGATGGCATATGATGGTGTTATGGAGTACGACTATCACAATCGAAAGCTTGTATCGAGCTATCACTCTGAGTACGACGAGTACGAGTTTGATTCGGTCACATACACAGATGGTCTGACTGCGTACAAGGGTGTTTACTATGGTGGTAAATGGACTATCGAAGATTACTCAGAAAGAGCGCTGGATTTTTACGGCTTTTATCACGATTATCGTTCGGGAAGATTTGACGCGAGTGCATTGGTGCGTTTTACGCAGACAACACATATATTCAACGCTAAACAGCTTATGGTTACTGGTCCGAAGTTGTACAAGGAACTTGTAAAAAACGCTAATGCTAATGGCTCGTTACATCAGCAGGTGGAAAATATTGACGATGTTATTACCG
>JAZSHE010000214.1:0-10120 GCA_045533085.1 Ruminococcus sp. | reverse complement strand
CAAATCCTGCTCCCGCAACCACATCAAAGCCTTTATTTAAACGGTTTCCGTTAAATAAAGGCTTTTCTATTTCTACGGGAAAAAGCCGTTTCCTAACACTTTCCTAACATTTTGTATCATCAGGCACTCTCGCTTATATTCAAACTTGCACAGATAGCATCTAATTCTATCAGCTTGTCACTGTTTACAATATGCGAGTATGTGTCCGCTGTCAGGCTGAAATTAGCGTGTCTTGCATAGTCCTGCACCTGCTTCATTGTAAAATTGCTGTTGCTTGCCAAAAGGCTTAAGCAACTATGCCGCAGGTCATGAAATCTTATATGCGGTAGATTATTTGCTTTCAGTATCTTATTGAATTTGTTAGTTATGTAATCCAATTTCAGAAGATTTCCTACTGCGTTAACACAGACATAATCCATATATTTATTGGTTTCCCTCGGCATTGCCTGTTGTTCCGAATATTTTTTCATCAGGTAGGCACAAATCGCTGTATTAAGGTAATATACCGCCTTACTTGACTCTGTTTTAAGTTCGTTACTGACAACATCTATTATTCTGCCATCAGCCATCTTCTGCCTTGTTATTTTCTCACATACAGCCAACGTCATGTTATCAAAGTTGATATTCGACCACCTTATGGCTAAAGCCTCACTGCGGCGAAGTCCAAACAGAACCGCAAACATAACAGGCAATTCCATATCAGTGTTCATTACAGTACTCAACAATGTTCTCAACTGTTCGGCTGTATAGAAATTATGCTGAACCTTTGCCTTTTTTGGCTTTTTTACCTTATCGGCAGGATTTGATTTTATCAAATCGTTAATAACAGCATCTTTCAGGGCAGTTTTAATAAGCGTGTAGTGCTTTCCCACTGTATTTGCACTTAAACCACTTTCAATCTTACTGTTCATATACTCCTGTATATGCAACGGCTTGACCGCCTTTATTTTCATAGTAAAGTAGGGTTGGATATGCCTTTCTACCATGTGCATATAGCCGTCATAAGTTGTTGCCTGCACATTTATTCTATTCCGATTAGCCCACTCCTTAATGTATTCGCCAAGCGGCATTTCAGATTTGTCGTTGTATGTAAGATTTTCATAGTGTTCGACAATTTCAGCGGCTTTTTGCTCTGCAAGCCTCTTGTTAGCTTTGCCGCTTGCTCCTGCCTTAATTCCAGTGCTTAAACACTTCTGCTTTCTACTGCCGTCATCCTGCATGAGCCTAAAGCTGACGTGCCAAATCCCTTTGTTTACGCTCATACTGTATCTAATATTCTCATTCATGGTTAAACCTCCCAATTAACCACCTTGTTGCTGGTCTATTATAACGCAACAAGGCGGTTTTGTAAAGAGTTAATCAGTACTCTTAACCAAGTACTCGATCACACTTTGCTTTAAGATCTTGTGCTTTCTACCTATACGAATACTTTTTATACAGCCGTTTTTAAGAAGCCTGTATGCTGTCGTTTCGCATATTTGAAGCATTTCGCATAGTTGCTCAACATTAACTATGTCGGGATATTCCTTAAACATTTTGCACCCCTCTTTCCCAAACGGCTATTGCCGATATAGTTTCATCTAGCCAGTATTCAAGCTCCTTGTCCGTCATTTCCAAATGACTGTAATCTAGTTTATGGAATTTCGGTGAGGGGGAAGATAAACAGTACAGCAGATAATGGTGCAGGAAAGGGGACACCACCGTGAACCTGTCACCATCACACCGCCAACCCTCTACAAGGGGATATTCATTATCCTCTACCGTCCCATGCTTATCAAACAGACCTCTGAGCGTTTCTGCTATCCCATGCTCGCATTTACCATACTGCGACATAGTAAAGCTGAACTCACTGCTGTTTCTCAAATCATTCTCTGGCAGACTGTATGCCAATGAGAACAACCTATACAGTGTGTTTATGGACACACCCTCAACCGCCATTATGTAATTAATCTGTATTCCAACAGGAATGATTAACTCTGGTTTTGTGTTGTACATTTTGTATTCTCCTTTTAATTGGTAAATCTCCCTCACCCTCTATTTCAGACAGGTGAGGGATACTTTTTTCGGGGAACTATATGTTAATCGAACTTATGTATCTTTTTGGGATTTAGACTTACGCTTCTTTTCTTCTTAGGCTTCAGTGTTGCTACTGGCGGTATCTCAACCGTCTTTTTAGGGATACGGTAATAAGTGCGTGTAGAACGAACATTTATAAACCCTTGTGTTGCCAAGAATTCATTATGCTCTATTGCAAACTCACAGTCGTACACGGTTTCCCCTGTGTCAGGGTCTGTTATTGCCTTTGCAGAGTAGGAACTATACCTTTCGCTAAACTTCGTGATATCATCTCGCTTTGATGATATCAGACTCTCTACCCATTCCTTAAATGCAGCCGCATCTTTTGCTACTGTGCTTGACAATCGCTTATCTTTTCGTACAGAAGAATAGAAGCCTTTTATGCCCCTTTTTTCCTCTGCATTTTCTTCCAATGACTTAATAATATAACCAACAATATTGTCAAGATGTTTTTGGCTGAATATTGGATTAACATTTGTTATGCCATTCCTCCACAGCTCGGCTATCATCTTACTGTTGGCTTTATCCTCTGGCAGATTACATATCATGTGGAAATGCCAGTTTCCGTTCTCTTGCCTTGCGAATGTTGTTACATGATGAAAATCATCGTAACAGCAGTTCACCCTCTTGATAAACTTTTCGAACTCCTTATTCGCAAAGGCAAGGTTTTTAGGCTTGTCCTTCTCGAATTTTGATGGGTCGAATGTCAGCGTAATAAAGGAACACTGACCCTCTATGAAGGCTCTTTTACAACGTTCCTTTATTCCTTTCTTTCGACGATACAATGTTTTTTTGTAGTTTTCGTCTGCATGTCTGCTGGGTTCTTCTCCTTTCTTCTTCCTACCGCCTTTGTTACCCCAATCAGGGATAGGGGTATTTTCGCTATCAATGATGATAGTGCAATCCCTCTTGTCGATAGCCGTCATTTTGTCTGTAATCTGGAACTTCATTTTAAAGTCCTCCTTATGAAAATTATTAAGCAAGATTAGAAACTCTAATCTGCTTTATAACCCCTAATACTGCTTTAGACGATTTGCACGACTATGCCTTCTTTTTGGACTGCTCCTTAGCATAAGTGACTGCTCTTCAATCTGAGCGGAATGATTTAAATACAAGTGACTGCTCTCCAATTTGAAAGTACTGCTCTAAGCTTTAAAGGACTGCTCTCCAATTTGAACCTACTGCTCTGAGCTTTTGGGGACTGCTCTTTAAGATAAGCGTACTGCTCCACCACACATCCTTTTCGGTTGCTCTGATTTATGTAGAGTGACCTGCGTTTTATAGTGCTTAATATGTAGCACAACTAACTAAATGCACAAAAAATAAACATCTCTTGCCGTTAGCTGAAAGAGATGTTTTTATTCATATTCAATATATAATATTAGGATTTTTTCCGCCGCACATATTTTCAAATCAAGGGGAGGATATGGGGGATAAAAGCAATATTCAAATAGCATTTGATTATCTGCTTGTCGCCTGCAGTATCATTTTCTTCATCAGGGGTTTCTGCTGGTGCAGGCTTATCTGGGTTTGTACCTATATCATAAGTATGAATTACACCAGATGGCTCTGTGTAGTAGATGTGTAAACCTAAACCTATGTTCTTAAGTGTTGTTATGTTTCCGTATACTCCCATTTGCCAACGAATAAAGTATTTTACATCTGACAGCAAACCTGATACATTACCTGGTGCTACAAAACCAAGGTCATCGTCCTCAAGGTACATACACTGTCCCAGTGCATACTTAACTGGCATCATGTAACCTGCTGTTTTACCTGAATGACTTACACCTGTTATACTTGATAACTGGTCATTAGCCAGTGCCATTTCATAGAAAGTACCAAACATCCAATAGCCTGAGTAGGATGAATACTGGTCGTAGCTGTTGGGACCTGCTTCAACACCGTTACCGTAGATATCCTGTGTTGTTGAATAATCACCATACAAAGGACACAGGACAATTGGTTCTGCTATGAGTTTGTATTTGCCTTTTTTGAACTCTGCGTTCATTTCTGTGCCAAAGTATTTTTTAACAATGTAGTAGGCGTTTGTTTTACAACTTGTGTCAATTGTACAACCGGATGCCATCCAGTTTTTAAAGGATGCACCTGTACCTACGAAGTTACTGCCTGATACCTCCATGGCTTTAGGACAACCTGTTGGTAGGTTCTTTTCTGTTCTGATATAACCACTTACGGTTGACTCTGTAACACGGGTCATGTTGTACTTTAATGCGTCTGGATAAACATTATCAAAGTGGTCGGATGTTGTACTTCCCATGACGTTTACTACCTGTGCATCTCCTAGTACATCATAGATAAGGTTTCCCTCAAGGTCTGTGAGGTAAAAGCGATATCCTATATCGTCTACGCCGATACCTTTCTTTGCGTTTTCAATACCTGCTTGTCCACCGCCAGTACCGTTGTTAACGTCTGCAGAAGCACAAACAGATAAAGCTAGAATAGTCACTAATGATATGACCATTACAAGCAAAAGTTTTGTTAGCTTTTTAAGTCTCATGCTATCAGTTCCTTTCTGTTTTCAAAAATTTTTTATATATTCTTTCTTATCAATGTTTATTAAAAGGATTACGGAATTTGATAACCAGTTTGAAATGTTGATTTGTGGTTGTAAACAAAATAAAAGTACCCCACTAAAAGTGGGGTACTGTGATTAAACTATTAAGTGATTTCTTTCAATCTTTCTATAGCCTCATCCCAGAATAAAGTATGGAGACCTTGGTAAGAAGCTAAAAGAACATCAATCGGTGCTTGCTCAAGTATTTCCTTTGCACTATCTTCTTTGTATTCAAAACTCCAGTATCTAAACAGATATCCTATCCAATACATTACAGCTTCATTTATGACTTCTCCTTGTTCAAAGGATACTTCCTGTTCTAATTCAGATAGCACATAGGTATCTCCGAGCCACATCTGACAACTATCCCATCTGTATAACAGGTCACCGCACATAGAGTTCATAAGCTTGTTTATAAATTGTCTGGAGTCATATCCATGTTTACCAGCTAATACAAATAAATCTCCAGACATCTCACAGGCTTTTGTTTGGTAAACGTTGTTAACCATCCCATTCCTCCATTATATCATCAATAAACTTAACTGTAGTATCTCTTCTGTACTGACGACTATAATGCTTCAATACATCGCCCATGGTATGTTGTCTGTATACATTTTGATTAGTTGCTTTTTTAATTTCTTCTTTGCTCAGTTTTCTTTTCTCTAATGTTTTAAACCTGCCTTTATTGCATGCTCTCTGTGTTTTTAGTACGTACTGTTTTCCTAAATTAACATGCTCCAAGCATGCTATCATTTCTTTATCAGATGTCGTACCATCAAAAAAGCCTGTTAATGTGGGCATCATTGAGTCGTCTGCTATATAACCAATGATTACATCATACAGTTCATTGTAGGACTCATATCTGGTTCGTAATGTATTATAATTTATAAACAGCTCAGGCTTTCTGTTATAAGCTATAAACAATGCCCAATCAAGTTTTTCTGAATATGTATTCCCAAATTCCTTTACAGATAAATTTGTCATGTCATAATCAAAGACATAGAACACAGATGTTTCACGACTTGCTATTAATCCCTTGGGTTGGTCAGGCTTATCACCCATGTAAAAGCCACTTCCAAAATCACATCTTTCTCTGCTTTTAGGCTGTATATCTCCCTGTATTCCACTTTTTGAACCATGATACAGTATCATTACATCACCCCTCTTATAATATATTATACCATATTTACACCGAATATTCAATATTTATAATTTATTTTATTATTTTGGAATGTCTAAATAAAGGTACCCCACTATGGAAGTGGGGTACTGTGATTTTTGGTTTGTGTACTTGGTGTTAGTGAAGCTCGTAATCTCCGCTATTGAAGTCTGCTATTTGTTCTTCTGTATAACCTAGTACAATGTCTTTTGGGACGGGGTCTTTGCCTGCGAGGAAGTCCTCTAAACTATACCAGTATGCTCCGCCCATGCCCCAGAAAGTTCCGCCAGGGGCTTCGATGTAACCATCAACTGCTTCAGGTATGTAACTTACACTGCCTACACGAGCATAGGGAGGAATTTCCTCAAGTGAATTGTATGTGTAAGGTTTGTTGTTGTCTGGTTTGGTTTCTGTGGGAGTATCATCTTCTGTGGGTTTGGTTGTTGTTGTGGTGACTGCTGGGGTGTCTACCACTGGGGTTGCGACTTCGCCATCGGGGTTGTCTGGAGTGTAAACATACTGTATCCAGTATTTCTCGGCTAGGAAGTCTGCAATCCTCTGTTCGGGTTCGTCGATTAAAAGCTTGTCTACAAACTCCTTGACATAAGTATCTTCTGTGCAAGAAAGGTTATCTGCAATGGGTTCATAGTAGCCAAGTGCAATTGCCTTAAGGGCTTCCATGTCAATTGGTGTTTCTTCAACCTCACCCTGTTCTTCAGTGGATGCGAAATCAGAGAGATTGTTATAAACCTTTACAGCGTCAACAAACATCTCAACCGCTTCACTCTTGGTGATGGGGTCTGACCACTCGATATCAGAACTGATTATTCCCATCGCACTTGCTTTAAGCATTGCGTCGTAAAGCTTTGTAGAAGCACCGCCGTCAGGGTTTTTCATCATCAGTTCAACTTCATAGTTGGTTGCGTTATCACCAGTGAAATTCTGACTAGCTGCTATGTCGCCACCGTCAATACAGTTATCCAGAACAGCTTCACTTGTGTCAATGGTTGCAAGCTCGTCAGCTGTGTAAACCGTATTCATTACCATGTAAACATATTCAGCCTTTGTCATGCTACTGTTGAACGAGGAACTGTTCAAACTCTTGTCACTGGTGTTCATGTATGCCTTGTCATTCATGTAACTTGCGAAATCCGTGTAAAGTGTCTCACCAACACATTCAGTAAACTTACTATCTGTGTTAGGTAAACCACTCTTTTCAACAGGGGTTATCGCTCTCATAACAAGTGTCATAGCCTGACCTCTTGTTAAACTCTTATCTGCATTGAACTCCTCGTCACGCTCATCTCCACCAACCGGAAGCAAATCCCAGTAGCCATAGAAGAATGCGTTCATGCTGTCTGCACCCTCAACGTCAATGAACTCGTCAGAAGCAGCCACCTTAAGTGTGTCTGTAATGGAACTGTCTGTCAGAATGTTCTCAACAAATTCCTTGTTTCTTAAAGCGTTGTACAGGGTATTGTTTCCATCGTTCTTGCCCTCAAGGTTTACGAATACAACACCTGTGCCATCCTCAATTCCAAGGGTTCCGTTGACTGCTGTTCTCAAGCCTGCATAGCTGAAGTTCTTGTCAAGTCTACACCAACGAAGTGCAAAGACTATGTCAGGTTCCTGTTCTTTGGGGGATGTGGTTGTGGTGGATGCCGATGTGGTTTCAGATGCTGTTGTTTCCGATGAACTCACTGCCGAGGGTGTTTCCTCACCAGAACAGCCTGCCGCTAAACTAGCTATCATTGCCGAAGCCAGAACACAACTCAATGTTCTCCTGTATTTCATGAATATTTCCTCCGATATTTTATAACACTAAGCCATATTATAGCATATTTTCTGCTACTTTTCAATTATACAGCAATAAATGACTTGTGTCAATAGCGTTACGCTACTTATACAAGGTTTACTTTGCGTTCAAAAAACATTAATCTTATATTAGACAAAAATATGAGGTGATGTAATGAAAACTGAATACTCGGATAAATATGAACAGTTCGGTTTGAATGTCGTGTACTACCGAAAAAGAAAAAAGCTGACTCAGTTACAGCTTGCCGAACTTGTTGACGTTGACCGTTCCCATATCAGTGCAATAGAACTCGGAAAGGTCGGTGTTTCCTTTGATGTCATGTTCAGAATATGCGAGGTGCTTGACATCACACCTAAGGAGCTTTTTGATTTCAGGGATTGACCGTATCATCTTCCTCATACTCGAAATCCATAGTTTCTTTCACATACCGCTTGTACCTGTATTGCATGGTAGAGAGGGGAATACCAGTTTTCTGGTTTAGCTGTTTCCAACTCATTGTTTTTTTCAGCTTATATAACTCCTCATCGGAATAAACACGGATTTCAGGCACTTTCCGCTTGTCCGCTTTCTTGGCGAGGTCTTTCAGCTCGTCAACCTTACGACCGACACTTTCAATCTTCTTGTCGGTGTTCATATTGCTGTTGGAGATATACTCCACCATGTTTTTGCTCAACTTCATATTTGCCTTACAAAGCTGAACAACCATGTTCAGCTTTTCCTGTATCTCCAAAAGTTCATTCATGTATACTTACTCCCCTTATCAAATTTGATAATCCCGAATTTAATAAATCTTAATAACCCACATATATTTTTTCATCAAAACACCCCCGAAAACCCCTCATTTTAGCCCTTTTTACATCAAACCCATATCCTAACCCTATCAAACCACAAACCCTTTAATAAACCCCTTTAAAACTCATTTTACAACATCCAATCTCTCATCACAAAATCTTCTCAAAACCTCTGGACTGGCTGTCTGTGCGACTTCCCGAAGCTTTCTGTCATTTGCACTGAACCTGTAAACTCTTTTTGTCAGATGAAATATGAGCCTTGCCATTCCCTCATGAGTATTGCCGTCAGCATATAAGCACCACTCGATATTATCAGGGTGAAAATTAGGACATATCCCCAGTTGCTTTGCGTTATCAACAGAACCCGAGCCATCCATGACATTTGCCGTCCAACCCTTGTATGACAGCGGCATTTCATTCCTCATGATATCCGAGCATACAGCTATGAACAACTCCAACGGAACACTGCCGCCCTTAACAAATATGCGGATATGATTGCTGTCGATACATTTGGATTTGGAGTCACCCTTGACTATAATTTTTCCGTTCGGGTCTATCCTCTCATAGTAGCCGCCGAAATAAGCTTTTATGACCGTTCCGCTTGTAAACCTTGCGGTAATGTGGTCTTTGCACTGGGTCACTCTTTCTATTTGCGAAAAAAAGCACTCTATACTTGCCAACTTTGTTCGTGTGTGCCATTTCTTAAAGGTCTTGAAATCTACTATCTGTGTTCTTGCCTCAGGACACAGACAGCTATTAAACTCTCTGGCTGTAAGCTTTCTCATGATAATCTTCCTTTCTGTTTCTTAAATACCCACCCACCACACCGATTACACTTAATCTACTCTGTACAGACTGCTGTTACAATAATCGGTTATCATCTGCTTGTTGCCGTTTCTCATGATATCAGCCAATTCAGCATCCTCAGCACTAAATCTGTAAACATGATGGGTTGTTTTATATAACTGCTTGCTCAACCATCCGTGTGATGTATTACCGCTGAACGAACACCATTCGATGTTATCAGGCTCGATATTCAGGGGACAGTTAAACATCTCCGCTGTTTTCAGCGACCCTGTACCGTCCATTACATTTGCCACCAGACCGTTATATGACAGCGGCATCGTATCATTGAAGATATCACAGCAGACCGCAACCAGTCTTTCCAGAAGAATTGCTTTGCCGTAAATCCTTATCTGCAGATGATAATTCTTCCAGTTGATACCTCTCATAGTACCTGTGCCGCCTGTACTCTGGCATTTGCCTGACCTGTTGTACCTTTCATAATATCCGTCATAAGAGATATTCATAGACGAACCATCATCAAAGTAGATGCTCACCATAGACTTTGTTACATCGACATCATCTATCTCTGCAACGACCCTTTCAAAAGTGGGACATTTTGTCATGGGATATTGTTGGTGGTACTTCTTGAATTCCTTGAAGCTCACCAATCGTGTCATCTGTCCTGTGGGAAGAAGCTTGTGTAGCTTTGCTGTTGTCAGTATCTGCATAGCAAATCACCGTTACCGACTATATGTCGGTATCCTTTCATAAGTTTTTCGTAATTTTTCAATTACAAAACCTATATAACAAGGATGTCTACGGACACGATTATTAAATTTAATAAGATGATGTGCCTTTTCTTTTCAAAAGATTATACACTGTTGCACGAGTAACACCCAATCTTCGTGAAGCCT
>JAZSHE010000087.1:0-25470 GCA_045533085.1 Ruminococcus sp. | reverse complement strand
CAACAACAAACACAGTTGAAGTTAAGCTTGCAGGCTATGAGAACTACTCATTTGCACTTAAGGTTCTTGACGTAAACGGTGTTTACGGTTACTTAACACCAACAGGCGGCGAAGCTTATCACATTTAAGCGCCGAGCACCGCAGCCCTCAACATTTGTTGAATAACTAAACATTACTCCCCTTGATGTATTTCAAGGGGAGTTTTTGTATGTTACAGTATTTTAACTTGACCCGAATATATTTCTAATTTACAATAATAGAATAGAAAGTTTTAGGGGAGATTAAAGTGAAAGTAGGAATACTGACATTTCACAGAGCGACTAACTACGGCACAGCCCTGCAGGCTTTTGCAACAGAAAAGGGTATAAAAAAACTCGGTGTTGAAACCGAGATTATTGACTACAGACCTGAGTATATTGAGCGTACTTTGAGAGTGAGAAAACTCAGCAACGCAAAATCAGTGAAAGAGATTCTGTCGATTATCGTAAACGCTGTTTTGTATCCTGGTATGGCTAAGCGTAAGGCTTCTAGCTTTAAGCGATTTTTTTCCTTGATGAATGTGTCAAAAAAGGTTTGTTTAAATACTGATGAGGTAGCTGTCGAGTCCCAGTGTTACGATGCTGTGCTTTCTGGGTCTGACCAGCTTTTCAATCGCAATATCACCGGAAACGATACTACATATTTTTTGCCATTTGAGCACAAGTGTAAGCTGACTTTCGCATCCTCGTTTGGTGAGAGAAAATTGAGTGAAGACAGGGTGGAGGGAATTGCTCCATTTTTCAGCGGTTTTGATTCACTTTCTGTGAGAGAGAAGACGGCACACGATATTTTGTCGCAGATAAAGAAGGCGAATCCATCAGCAAAATCTGCAACTTCTGTGCTCGACCCGACTTTCCTTTTGACTAAGGACGAGTGGAATGAGTATGCAGACAGCACTGTTAAGCTTCCAAAAGATGGATATATTCTGACATATTATATGCTCGAGACTCCACTTTTGCGTGAAATCACTGAGCGGTTACAGCGAAAAACAGGCTTGAAGGTCGTTAACATTAAGCCATCTAAAAAGCAGGTAATACTTCATCAGGGTAAAAATCTTGCATATGCAGGGCCAAGTGAGTTTTTAGCATGCTACAAAAACGCATCCTATGTTGTGACCAATTCTTTCCATGGCACAGCTTTTGCTATAAACTATGGTATACCTTTTTTTACTTCTGTATTACCTGTTTCTATGGCTGGAGAAGTTAATTCACGCTTGAGCGACATCTGTGAATTGTTTGATGTATCTCACAGATGGATTGATTCTGAGCAAAAGCTCATCGGAACAGACCTTACAAAACCTTTTGAAAAGGAAACTGTAAAGATTATCGATAATTTAAGACAACATTCGTTTGACTATCTGAAAGATGCATTAGGAATTTAATAATACGATAATAACAAAAGGCACTCACTTTCAAAGTGAGTGCCTTTTATAATGTTATGGGTTTAAGTCTGAGAAAGCGTAGTAATCCATTGAATCAGCATGAGAGGTTAGTTTTTTGAATATATCATTCATATCTTTTGGAACTTTGTATTCTGTATATTCGTTCCAGAATTGGGCGAAGTCAACAACATAGTAGTTTCCGTGTTCATCGCCGTAAATTTCGTAAGAATATCTGCTGAATAATTCGTCATCGCTGATTTCAACGAGATTTAAAAGAAAATACCCTGTCTCATATATATTGCTGTTTTCAACAGGTTCAACTTCTTTAACTACCTTGTCGATAGCATCAGATTCTTCTGCGCTTAAGTAATACAACTCGAAAGAATCAAAATCTTCCTCGCTGTAATAGCTGTATGCGTAATTTGTATAGTTTATGTCAGAGTTTGATTTCTCTACTATTTCGTCATACAGCTCAGCTTTGCAGTAAGTTGATTCTACATCAGCTCCGATGTATCCATACTCTGCAACATTGTCGCTGGTTTCGCCTACATATCCAACGATAAAATTACCATTTATGCTGATACTTAAAGAGGTGCAGTATTGAGAAAGCAGAACAGGTACATCGGAATCTGTGACATATATCGGTAACGAACCATCGATATTGTAGAATGTTTCTCCTTGCAAGTTTGGCAGTTTTTTGTATTCAACGCCCTTGTAGGTGATTGAATCTGTATCTCCTGCTACTGTCCATGTTGCGTGTTGCTCACGCATCTGATCAAGTTCAGCACAACCTGTAAAGGATACACACATCATAATAAGTGCGAGTATAATCACTAATAATTTAGTTTTGTTCTTCATACTTATACCTTTACTTTCTTACTCTACGACTTCTTCGTACCAGACTTCATTCATACTATTAGCAGCTTCAACTATATGGTCAAAGATATTTTTCATTTCATCTGGCACTTGGTAGATTGTGTACTCATCAAATGTATAAGAATAACTTGCAAGATAGTATCTGTTGTAATCGTCGATAAAAATTTCAAATGATTCTAACATAAAATATTTGTTTTTACTTATTTTATCTAACGATACGAGCCACATGTGATTTACTACATTATTGTCTGTTACAGGTTCGACCTCTTTGATTACTGTGTTGATAGCGTCGATTTCTTCTTCTGTGAGGTAGTAATAGCTGTATTCATCAGTTCCTGTTATTTCGTCATACACAAAGTAATTGTATCCGTAATATGGGTATTCTATCTCTTCGTTGATCTTAGTGGTAACATCATCATATATGTCAGCTTTGCAATAAATCACATAATTTGAACTGATGTATTCACGTGTGGAGGTACCGCTTGAAGTATAACTGTATTCATAGTATGAATCATCATAAACATATCCTGTGAGGAAGTTTCCGTCTTCACTCAACTCCATGAGTGTTGATAGCTCGTGTGAAAGAAGTACTGGTACACCAGAATCGGTTACATATACAGGGCTTACGTTTAAACCCATAGGGGTAGGGTTGTTTACACCTGGGAGTTTTATGTATTCGTTTCCCATATAGGTGATAGAATCTGTACTGCCTTTTGTTGTCCATACTGCATGTTCTTTGCGCATCTGGTCAAGCTCGGCGCAACCTGAAAAAGATACGCACATCATCAAAAGCGCTAAAATAAGCACCATAATTTTTGTTTTGTTTTTCATATGCATACCTCTTTCTTATTCAAGATTGAGCTTGTTTTTGATTGTGTTCTTTGTGATGAAGTAGAAAATAACAAAGCCTATTAAATATACTACTGTGCTGATACCAAATCCCAAGTGATTTGTGAGTATCGGATGGTCAGTAAGATACATGAATAACTCATCGAGTCTGAGCTGTTCTGCAAATACTGTTACGATTATTATGAAAATAGTTGAAAGTACCTGCATAATAAAGTAGTAGATGAAAAACACACCAACTGCTGCAGCAACACGGTTTTTCTTGGCGCGCTGGCCAAGTGCGATGCAAGCGTAAAACAGCATATAAGATGTTGCGATAGCGATAACAAGAGCTACAAGAAATTCGATTGTAAACAAGGTTGTGTGATAGCCGATTTTTTCATGTGCGAGCTTGAGTAAGTAAGCTGCTGCTTTGAAAATTTCTACACAGACATCGCCCAGCGTTATAAAACAAGTTGCAACAGCAATCATCAGAAGGCTTGCAAGCTGAGCTAAAACTGCAACGATGTTCTTTACCCATATATGCTCAGATGCAGTCACAGGAAGAGTAAAAGAAAGATAGCCTTCGCTTGTGAAAAGGTTTGTGTAGAATCTTTTGATACCGAAAACAAGTGTCAGTATTGTACACACTATAGCCCCAACAATAAACACTACAACTGATGACCAGAAGACTATGTTATACGCTGTGGAGTCGTTTTCGAAAAGCTGTATAAATCTGCCCAGAAGAGCGATGCCGATGAGTATCAGGTGCATCGGGAATATAGTACGCAGATACGCGTACATTTCGTGTTTGAATAACTTTTTTACCATCTGAATACCTCCCTGAACAGCTCGTCAACGCTTTTGCCGTTTTCTTCTCGGATTTCGTCAACAGATTTCTGAAGAAGAATATCGCCGTTCTGAATGAAAATTGCCTCGTCCAGTACCTCCTCAATATCAGAGATAAGGTGGGTTGAGATGAGGACAGTAGCCTCAGGATTATAATTGTTGATAATTGTCGAGATTACATAATCTCTTGCGGCAGGGTCAACACCTGCGATAGGTTCGTCGAGCACATACAGTTTTGCGTTTCTGCTCATAACGAGAATCAGACAAACCTTCTCTTTGTTACCCTTAGAAAGAGTTTTCAGTTTTACATCGGGTGTAATGCCAAGACGACTGAGCATTGTGTATGCAACATCTTCGCGGAAATCTGCGTAAAAATCCTTGAAGTATTCAATTATCTGTTTTACTGTCATCCAGGAGTTGAGGTAGGAATTATCAGGTAGATAAGCGACCTCGCATTTTGTTTCTACACCCGGTGTTTTACCGTTGATAAAAATCTTACCCTCTGTAGGGGTCAGAAGACCGTTGATAAGTTTAATAAGTGTTGTTTTGCCTGAACCATTCGGTCCAAGCAGACCTACGATTTTGCCGCTCTCCAGCGTGAGGTTGATACCATTGAGTGCGGTTGTATTTGCGTATTTTTTTGTGAGATTTTCACATCTTAAAAGTTCACTCATTGTCCCACTCCTTAACATAATTTTTGATTTCGTCGTTGGTCATTCCCAACGCGTTTAATGAAGTAAAATAGGTTTCTGTTTTGTCATATACGAGATTTTCCAGAGTTTCTCTTGCTTTTGAGATATCCTCGCACACAAACCATCCTGAGCCACGCACAGAGTACAGTATCGAGTCTTGTTCAAGTTTTTCGAAAGCTTTTTGAACAGTGTTCGGGTTAACACCAGCGTTTAATGCTGTTTCTCTCACAGAAAACATTTTTTCGCCCGGATTAAATTCTCCCAAAGCGATTTTAAGGCATACCTGCTCGCAAATCTGTGGACATAGTGGCTTAGATTTGTCTAGAGTCCAATTCATAAAATCACCTCCGTAAAAAGTAACTGTATTACCTTACTAGTACGATAATACAGTTTTATTTTAGATTTGTCAATACTCTAAAATGAATTTTTTGTTAATAAAAGTTGTTTGACTTGCAAATAACACGGTAATCAAGTAAACTGTTGTGGTAGAATATAAATATTAAAATGGGTTCACATAAATAGGAGATGGTTGGATGGATTTGACCCCAAAAAAGAAAAAGAAGTTTACGCTGTGGGTTATTGGTGTTGCCGCAGCGTGCATAGCTATAGTGTTTGGACTAAAAAACATCGATATGGTAAAAGAGAGCTTTTCGTGGCTTATCGGTCTTGTAAAACCGCTTTTGGTTGGTTTTGCTATAGCACTCATAATAAATGTTCCGATGGGCTTTCTGGAGAATCACCTGCTGAGTAAAATCAAGAAGCAAAAGCTCAAACGCATTATAAGTTTTCTTGTTTCGCTAATATTGATACTCTCGATATTAGCCGGAGTTGTATGGCTCGTTATACCAGAACTTGTAAACGCGCTTAAGGTAATTGTTGACGGTGCTCTTGATATGGTCAATCGTATAAGCTCGATGACCAGAGAAGAGATTGCTCAGCTTCCGTTTGGTAAATTACTGCTTGATGTTGACTGGAACAAAACGCTCAATACTATACAGACATGGATAAAGGAACAGAGTGGAGCGATTGTTGATACTGCTGTTGGCACACTCAGTTCACTTGTGAGCGGAGTATACGATTTCTTTATTGCAATTGTATTTGCAGTGTATGTTATTTTTAACAAAGAAACTCTTAAACGACAGGTATCAAAGCTCCTGAAGGTATGGGTACCGAAGAATGTTGCTGATTTTACTATTCACTCGACAAAAGTTTTAGGTAAAAACTTCAAAAATTTCGTGTCTGGACAGTCACTTGAAGCTGTTATTCTTGGTGTTATGTGTATGATAGGAATGTTGATACTCCAGATACCATATGCGCCAATGGTTGGAGCTTTGGTTGGTGTTACAGCAATAATTCCTGTTGTTGGTGGATTTGTCGGTGCTGGTGTAGGCGCATTTATGATACTCACCGAAAGTCCTGTCAAAGCATTGGTGTTTCTGATTTTTATTCTTGTGTTACAGCAGATTGAAGGAAATGTTATTTATCCTAAAGTTATGGGTAACAGTGTCAGTTTACCGAGTATGTGGATTCTGGCTGCTGTTACAATCGGCGGAGCCATTTCAGGCGCTATTGGTATGCTGCTCGCTGTACCTGTTGTATCAACTGTGTACACTCTCGTTTGTGAGGCAACCCACAAGAGAGAATTGAAGCAGGAGGAACTTGAAAGAGTTGCAGATAATGACGTTGAATAATATTAGCAAAAATTCAAATTGAAATATAAAACACCCGTCACTATCGATGTGTTTAGTGGCGGGTGTTTTGTATCTGAGTTTTATAACGAAAAAGGCTCCGACTTTTGTCGGAGCCATATAATTAGCAGCCAAAACAGCTACGAATAAAATCACAAATTGCAGAGAATGAAAAACACATAAGAATAAGAACCTCCTTTAAGTATTTATATTAGCTAAGATGATTAGATCTACAGCATACAATCTGTGATAAAGATACAAGTGAATATTGGAGGTAGAAATGGTTATGTGGTTATATTTATGTTTATGTGATATAATTTCAATTAATAAAAAATTTATTTTCTCTGTGATATTTTGACAGCCTGAATCATTATATAGATGAAAGGCTTTTCACGTTACTAAAAAGCAATATAACTCACATTAGAGTAGATATCTGAAAGGGGTGGGTGTATGGAGCATGCGGAATTTAAAAAAATTGCGGAAAAATTGACTGACGTAGTATATCGTACAGCTTTAAGCTATTGCAATAGCAAAAGCGATGCAGAAGATGCTGTGCAAAATGCTTTTTATAAGTTGCTCAAAGCAGACACTGAGTTTGAAAGTGATGAACATATCAGGCGGTGGCTGATTAAAGTTGTGATAAATGAATGCAAAATGATGTGGCGTTCGTATTGGTATAAGAATGTTATTTCTTTTGAAGAACTAGGCAACGAACCTGAGTATACGGACAATGAATATAAGGAGCTTTTTGATGAGGTTATGAAGCTTTCGCCAAAATACAGGACGGTGTTGCATTTGTATTATTACGAGGGCTACAGTTGCGACGAAATAGCAGAAATATTGAGAATCACCGCAACTGCTGTACAGACGCGTCTTATGAGAGCAAGAAATAAGCTGAAAGAACAGCTGGAGGAGGCGTGAGTATGAATAACAAAGATTTTGAAAAGCGTTATCTGGATACGTTCAACAAAGTTCACGCATCTGATGAACTTATGAACAAGGTTAAGAATTTGAACGAAGAGAAAAAGAATCTAAGATTTGATTTTAGGGTTGTTTCATCGATAGCGGCTTGTCTTGTTGTTGCGGTTTTAAGTCTGATTCTGATAAATCCGTTTGGTAGTCGTGAAAATTCGTTTGTTTTAAAAGCAGGAGCGACAGAAATAGGTAGTGACTCACCGGTTGCAATAGCAAATGTTCATCCGTCTCTTACTTCGGGTGGAAGTGGAGTTGATGGTTTAACAATTCCATTTTCTGTGTTTTGTGATGGCGATAACATTGTAAGTGTTAAATATACCATCGAAAATGCTGTATTTATTTTTCCTTTTGAAGATTACGAAATAGTGATGAATGAGTGGGCTGAAGACTGGAGAACAACATACCCGAAGGCAGCCGAGTTATCTGATAAAGATTATGATAAAGTACTTGCTGAAATTAAGGTGGATAATGGATTTTTAGATGCTCCGCAATACAGTAGCTATACTTTGGATTATGAAGAGCAAAAATTGCTTGAACAGTATGATGATATGCAATCATTTCCTATCCAGTTATCCGCAGATATTTCTACTGAGGGTTATACTTTTAAGTGGGTTGAATATTTTGATTTGGTAAGTGACTTGTCTGAAATACATGAAGATGAGGAACTTTTCAACGAGATGCTTTCTGTGTATTTAGAAGAAACTCAAAAATTGTATAATGATATGTTCGACAAAGTTAGGGTAATCATTGAGGTTACCTATGAAGACGGTACTACTGAAAGTGAAATCTTCAAGATTAGTTGTATAAGAGCTAACGAGGAAGAAGGTCATGTTATGGGAGCACAGATTGTAAATGAATAAAACAAAAACTGAGGCGGATGCACAAAAATGCATCCGCCTTAAAAATTTTCTAAACAGTCATTATCCTTTACTGATATGTTTCCGTCTGCAATCATTATTGATGAAACTTCCAAAGACTCAAGCAGTTAAGGTCATCGTCGTAAAAGTGCATGTACACTATTTTATTTATCCGATAATTTGAGGATGTAGTCAACAGTAACACCGTAGAATTTTGCAAGCTTTACAAGTATTTCGTCAGTAAGCTGTTGGGTGCCTGTTTCTATATAACTGTATTTTCTTTGAGTAATGCCGATAGCTTTTGCGACCTGTGTTTGAGTGAGGTCTCGGTCTTCTCTTAAGTCTTTGATTCTGTTATCCATTACTTATTTGATTTCTTGTTCTAATGTTTTGAATGTGTCTGTGTTGAAGAAGTCAAAAAGAGAAATCTCCAAGCCATCACAGAGCTTTTTGAGTGTAACTATTCCTGCGTTCTGACTACCGCCATTGATGATGTTCTTGAGTGTTGATGGCGGAACAGCAGAGATTCTCGCCAGTGCATTGACAGATAAATTCTTTTCTTCGCATAATTGTAGTAACCTGTTTGCGACTGCTTTACGTGTATCCATAAAATCACCTCAAAATGTACTACTATAAGTGTATACATTTTGAAAGAGAAATAACGACCATATATGGACTTTGTGGACCATATATGGTATATTGGTATATGAGGTGATGATATGATTATTGATATTACGGGGATAGAACTTACTCCAGGAAATAACGGGGAAGACTGCAAAGGTAACGGAAAACACCTTGATGAATACGGTAATCGGATAGAATGTTGTTGTGATGAATGCGACTATCTGCTCTGCTGTACATCAGATAAAGCTAATTGCAGTGAATGTATGGATTTCGTTTGTTTGAAAAGCACTGAGGATAATTTAATTTGATTTTGTAGCATAATATTGATATTATTATAAATAAGAGAGGATAATCATAGTAAAATATTGAAGTATTACTTATATTTTCGTGTGAATATTGTTAAGGAGTAAGAAAATGGGAGCTCTTGAAAAATTATTAGCTTTAGGTGGAGCAGCGCTGGTTTTTTATGGTATTTCATCAGCGAGAAAAGCAGCCGAATATGAAGAAGAAAAACGACTAGAAAACGCTCGAAAAGAGGAAATTGAAAAGTTAAGACTAAACATTCCTTTTTGTTATCCTGACTATTTATCTGACGAACAATTTGAAAGAATAGTAATGATTTCTATAAAGCCGATGAAAAGAAAATTCTCTAAGTTAGAGATTGCTAATGGAAAGATTTATGGTACTATTATTTCTCAAAGTGGTATATCAGAGTGGAGATTTATTGTTGATTTTAATGATTTTGGAAAGTTGACTGGAAAATATTGGTTATTTACAGAGAATTCTGATTCATCAATTCCAAAAAGAGTTGCTGAAACAGTACGTTTTGCGGTTTGTCAAATATTAGATGAAAATTCTTTGAATACTAATAGTGCCTTTGATAATGAGAACTCTGATGATAGTAGTACAACAACTGAAAAAAAGAGTAACGAGAGTCTAGAAAATAAAAATATCGAGATTCTTAGAAAACCAAGTTGGGCAGATAAACATAAACGTGGGATAATTATTACGATTTTGATTGTAATACTCTCGGTGTTTGCATTATTGGGATACATTGAATATACAAAATTTATACCAATTGGGTATAACAAAGCAACATTGATAGGTATTAATTATCTGGATGTAGTTAACAAACTTGAAAATGCAGGATTTGAGTGTGTTGTAACAAGAGAGGTTGAAGATCTACCACTTAATAAAGAAAATAAGGTGTCTCTAGTCACTGATGTAGTTTTAGAAGAAAAAACCACCTTCGATAAAGATACCAAGTATAAATTTGATAAGAGGATTGTTGTGGTTTATCACTCGTTAAAAATGTGTGAAGCACCGGTGTTGTCCAAAGATGCTAAGGGGATGGATTATGCTGATGTTAAGGACAAGTTTGAAGTTGCAGGATTTGAGAATATAAAAACTTATGTTCTGTACGATGTAATAACAGGTTGGATAACTGGTGACGGTGAAGTGAAATCTATTACAATTGACGATAATGAGGATTATACAACTTACGAAGACTTTAGACCTGATGCTGAAGTTATAATAACCTACCATTCATACATAAAAAATAAACCAAATTAATAATGAAAAAGTCGCAACCGTATATACGATTGCGACTTTTTTTGGTGGAGATGAGGAGAATCGAACTCCTGTCCGAAAACCTCGCCCCTAGGCTTTCTCCGAGTGCAGTTGATGTTTTGACATTCCCTTGCTGCTGCGCCCGTCAACAGGCTTAGCAGTTTAGTAGCCTTTTATGTGTGACAGCTTAAAGGCGTAGGCTGTTCACAGTAACCACTAGTCGACGCTTATGCTAAAGCCGTGGTGCTCTCTAGCTAAGCGAGCTGCATTAAGCAGCTAAAGCAACTTTATTGTTGTTGTTTATTTTTTAAGTTAGAGCTTTTAAAGTGGTGCCCCACCACTACTCGCTTACCAAGGTTTGTGATCCCCGTCGAAACCTTTACATCCCCATATATTTAAGGTGATAAGTAATAGTGAAAAGTGAATAAGTGTTTGTGCTTACTCACAATCCACTACTATTATATCAATTTAAAATAATTTTTCAATCGAAAAATATCGAGCTATCAAAGTCGCACTTTTACACAAAAGACGTTGGTAGCCTACATTCTCGATTTTTCTTTCATTGCTCGTTCGATGTCACGCTTAGCGGCTTTTTGAGCCATAGCTTCACGTTTGTCGTACAGCTTTTTACCTTTGCACAGACCGAGCTCAACCTTGACTCTGCTACCTTTAAAATAAAGTGAGAGAGGGATGAGGGAGTAGCCGTCCTGTTTTGTCAGTCCGATGAGCTTGTTGATTTCACGTTTGTGCATCAGAAGCTTTCGTACTCGCAAAGGGTCTTTGTTAAATATATTTCCTCGCTCATAAGGGCTTATGTGCATTGAATTGACGAAAATTTCGCCTTCAACGATATTGCACCAGCAGTCTTTCAGGTTTACTCTGCCCTGACGAAGTGATTTGACTTCGGTTCCGCAGAGCTCGATGCCTGCTTCGTATTTTTCCTCGACAAAATAGTCGTGGAAAGCCTTTTTGTTCTGAGCGATGATTTTAATGCTTTCTTTCATTAAAGTTCATTCCTGCCTTCTAAAGCTCGTGCCAGCGTTACCTCATCAGCATACTCAAGGTCACCGCCTACAGGAATACCGTATGCCAGACGAGTGACTTTTATTCCCATAGGTTTTAAAAGTCTGGAAAGGTACATCGCGGTTGCTTCTCCCTCTACAGTAGGGTTGGTAGCCATGATGATTTCTTTTACGGTATCATCGGTGAGTCGATTGAGCAACTGTTTGATATAAAGCTGGTCAGGACCAATGCCGTTGAGCGGAGATATTGCTCCGTGAAGCACATGGTACACACCGTTATACTCGTGGGTGTTCTCGAGTGCGATAGCATCCCTCGGCGTTTCAACAACGCAGATAACAGATTTATCTCTTGCGGTGCTTTTGCATACAGGGCAAAGCTCACCTTCGGAGAAGTTGCAACATACTTTACAGTAGCGGATTTTTTCGTGTGCGTCAATAATAGCGTTTGAAAATTCCTGCGCCTGAGACTTGTCCATATTGAGTACAAAGTACGCAAGGCGTTGAGCAGTCTTTGAGCCGATGCCCGGCAGACGCTCGAATTGCTCGACTAGTTTTGACAGTGCAGCTACATTATAGCTTGCCATCAGAATAAACCGCCCATACCCATAGCGCCTAAGTTAAGACCGCCTGAGATTTTCTCCATAGTTTCTTCCTTGTCTTTGCTTGCAGCACGGAGCGCTTCGTTAACAGCAGCCATAACAAGGTCTGAGAGCATTTCAACGTCATCAGGATCTACAACCTCAGGCTGAATTTCGATAGATTTAACTTCCATTTCGCCTGTAACAGTAACCTTGACAGCGTTGCCACCAGCAGTTGCTTGGTATTCTTTAGCGTTTAATTCTTCGGTTGCTGCAGCCATATCGTCCTGCATTTTCTGAGCCTGACGAGCGAGCTGCTGTAAATTTCCGGCGCCACCGCCGCCGTATCCCTGTGGTAATCTTGCTTTCATATTTATCGTCCTTTCTGTTGGGTTATTCTTCAGTAACGTTTATACCTGAATGTTTCAGATTGTCGATGAAGCTTGAGAGAACATCATCTTTTTTCTCTTGGACTTCAGGCTTTTTATATGGACCTAATTTGTAGGTTTTTCCTGTGATTTCAGAAACCGCCTTGCGGATGTTATCTCGCTGTGATGATTTTCTCAGTAGTTGGAATGCGATTTCCTGATCAGCTTCTATCAAAAGATAGTTTCCGCTGATGTAGGCGTTTGAACCCTCGAATGCGGCTGAGATAGCACGTGAATACTGTTTGAGGTGATTAATGACCTCAGGCCATTCGAGCATCGGTTCAGCGTTCTCGTACACAGCTTCCAGATTAACTGATGACTTTTGAGATTGCTGAGCACTAGGAACAGTTTCCTCGATAGGAGGTGTCTGCGCAGTAACATCGGTAGTCTGTGCCGTAACTTCAGTATCAGGTGTTGGCATCTGTGTTGCAGATGGGGCTTCTTTTTGTATATCTTCAGTTTGGATTTCCTTGGTTTCAGAAACTTCTGCGACTGGAGTTGGCTGCGTTTTGTCTTCGATTGGTTCAGGATTATTATACTCGGGTTCTGACTGTGTATCAGATGGGGGAGATACAATAGGAGCAGCCTTTGTTACAACCGTTTGTGTTACAGGGGTAACAGCTTTAGGGTGCGGTTCACTCTCGGATGATTCCTGCCTGCTTTGTAGCAACTTTACAGCTCTTTCTAAAGAAGCGATGCGTGTTGTCAGCGCTTCGGTAGTTGAATCGAGCTCTGGAGAACAAAGCTTGACGATAGCCATCTCAAGCTCTGTACGGTTGTTGGTACCTTTGCCCATACGCTCGAACGCACGTGACAGTACATCCATAGAATATACAATATCAGCAAGCGATAGATAGTCGCACTGAGATTGAGCTGCCTCGAATTCTCTGTCTGCAAAAGCGAGCATTTCTCGAGGATTTTTGACAGTTTTAATCATCATAAGACTGCGAAAGTGAGCGATGAGCTCATCACACAGACGTGCGACGTCCTTTGACTCTCCGTATAGTCTGTCTATGATAGAGAGTGCTTTCGCAGGATTTTTATTGATAGTGCAGGTGCACATTTCAAACAGATAATTTTTGCTCGCGAGACCAGCAGCTTCTCTGACGACGTCAGCAGTAACCTCGCCATCGGCGATACCGATACAACGATCGAGCAAGGAGATAGCATCACGCAGTGCGCCATCCGCAATAACAGAGATGAGCATTGCTGCTTCGTCGGTTAGCGTGATGTTTTCGGCGTTTGCGATAATCTGCAATCTGTATGCAATATCCTTAGGAGTGATTCGATGAAAATCGAATCGTTGGCAACGGGAGGTGATAGTAGCAGGGAGCTTGTGTACCTCTGTAGTTGCCAGAATAAAGATTACGTGTTTTGGAGGTTCTTCAAGGGTCTTGAGTAAAGCGTTGAAAGCTTCGGTTGTGAGCATGTGAACCTCGTCGATGATATAAACACGATACTTGGCTCGTGATGGAGTGAAAGCAACTTCGTCGATAATATCGCGGATGTTGTCGATTTTTCGGTTGGAAGCGGCGTCCATTTCAACAACGTCAAGAATCTCACCTGAATCGATTCCTCGACAGTTTTCACAAACACCACAAGGATTTGAATCGATAAGATTCAGACAGTTTACAGCTTTTGCGAGAATCTTTGCACAAGTTGTTTTACCTGTACCTCGTGATCCGGTGAAAAGATAGGCGTGATTTACTCTGCCGGATTTTAATTCGTTTTTCAGCGTAACGGTAACCTGAGGCTGACCGACAACGTCCTCGAATGTGGACGGTCTGTACTTACGATATAGCACCTGATACATAGTTTCACTCCTAACAAAAAAGCAAGCCGTAGCCGAAATCGGCCCATCGTACAAATAAGTGAACAACAGACTTACTGCATCGCATCACGAAATCTGCTTAATGCTGCTCGGTTCCCCGCCTGACATGGTTCACAACTCACGATCGTACAGGGCCTGTTGCTCGCTTATTCATACGAAATATAAATACGGCTTGCGTTAAAAGTTATTATATCACAGTTAAAAATTAAAATCAATAGCTTTTTCTATGCTTGAAGAGATAATTACATTGTGATACTATAATGTTTAGAGGTGATTGTATGACACAAAAGGAAAGAATGTTGTCAGGTTTACCATATCTGGCGAACGAAGATGGACTTTTAGAAGAAAGACAGCGCGCTAAGGTGTTGTGCCATAAAATTAATGTTGAGGATCCGCTCAATTGTGAAAACAGAGCCCGAAATCTAAAAGAACTTTTACCTAATGCATCGGATGACATTTATATTGAGCCACCATTTCGTTGTGACTATGGTTCGAATATATACATAGGTGATGGGTTTTATTCTAATTACAACCTCACGGTTCTTGATTGTGCGCAGGTTGTTATAGGTGAAAATGTTCTTATCGGACCTAATGTGTGTATCACTACTGCTGGACATCCAATACATTATATGTCCAGAAGAAGATATGAGTATGCAGATAAAATAACTATCGGTAATAATGTATGGATTGGAGCAAATGTTGTTGTAAACCCAGGGGTGACTATAGGTAGCAACTGCGTTATAGGTTCAGGAAGTGTTGTTACCAAAGATATTCCTGATAATACTGTAGCGGTGGGTAATCCATGCCGTGTGCTGCGGGATATCACGGATGAAGATAGACAGTTTTACTATAAAGATAAAAAATTTGATGTAGAGGATTGCTAAAAAAAGGCGACACGTTATTGTGTCGCCTTATCTTATGTTTATTAAATTACAGCCAGTTGAGTGTATCCTGATATACGTTTATGTAATCCTGAGCACTTCTGTCCCAGCTGTTATCGCTCATCATAGCGCGCCACATAAGCTGGTGCCATCCTGTGTTGTCGTAGATACCAGCGAGAGCACGTTTAACTGCGTTACACATATCAGCTATATCATAGTTCTTGAATGTGAAACCGTTACCGTAGTTGTCATAGCTGTCAAACACAGAGTCTTTGAGACCGCCGACTTCTCTTACTACAGGGATAGTACCATAGCGTAAAGCGATCATCTGTGAAAGACCACAAGGCTCCTGTTTACTTGGCATGAGGAAAATGTCTGCACCTGAGTAAATCTTGCGAGCAAGCTCAGGAATGAATCCCTGACAGAAACGAACACGATCAGGATATTTCCACTGTAAATCTCTGAAGAACTGTTCATACTCTTCGTCGCCTGAACCAAGAATAACGAACTGCATTTTCTGAGTGTTCAGAAGATCTTCGATACCACCACGAACTAGGTCGAGACCTTTGTGTGATACAAGACGTGTGATCATTGCAACCATTGGTGTATCCCATGACTGTGGAAGGTTAAGTCTTTCCTGTAAAGCGCGTTTACATTCGCCCTTGCCGCCCATATTTTCTTTTGTATAGTTGCAGTAAAGCTGATAGTCTGTAGCAGGGTCATAGCTTGGACAGTCAATACCATTTAAGATACCGCACAGCTTGTAGTGGTTACGGATGAGAGAGTGGTGAAGACCATGTGAATACCATGGGTCTTTGATTTCAGCAGCGTAGCTTGGTGAAACAGTTGTAACACGGGTAGCACATTCGATAGCACCCTTCATCATATTGAGCTTGCCATCCATCTCGATGATTTTCTGCTCTGATTCCGGAATACCTACACACTCTGTGTTAACATCCCAGCCGTACTTGCCCTGATACTGAATGTTGTGGATTGTGAAAACACTCTTGATATTATGATACCAAGGATTCTTTGAGTAGAACAAGTAGTAGTAAACAGGAACAAGAGCTGTCTGCCAGTCGTTAGTGTGGATGATGTCTGGATGGAAATCAATATATGGGAGCATTTCAAGAATAGCTCTTGAGAAGAAAGCGAATCTTTCAGCATCATCATAGAAGCCGTAAAGAGCGTTTCTGTTGAAGTAATACTCGTTGTCTATAAAGTAGTATGTACAATCATTCCATCTTGCCCAGAAAAGACCACAGTACTGATGACGCCATGCAACAGGAACAGTAAAGTTTGTGATGAAGTTCATCTGGTTTTTGAGGTCCTGTGGGATTGTGCCGTAAAGTGGCATTACAATTCTGCAATCCTGACCTTTTCTGCACAGAGTATGCGGAAGTGAACCCGCAACATCAGCAAGTCCACCGCTACCTGCAAATGGGTTGGCTTCACTTGCACAGTAAAGAATTTTCATATTATTATCCTCCAATGAGATTAGATGACCGAACGCTTAGCAATGTACATCGGGTAAGATTCACAACCGATGATAGTCTTGCCTTCGCCGACAGTAACATCTTTGTCGATGATAATGTGACTCAGGTCTGCGTTGTCACCTATAATTGTGTCCTGCATGATAATGCAGTTTTTAACGTGTGCACCTTTACCGATGCGAACACCCTTGGATATTATACTGTTTTCAACAGTTCCGTCAATAGTACAGCCCTGAGCGATGAGTGAACCTTTGACTGAACTCTCTAAACCGTAACGGCTCGGAATATCATCTCTGACTTTAGTATAGATAGGATGCTTCGGATTGAAAAGATGAGCTCTGACTTCAGGGTTCATTAAATCCATGCTTGCCTTGAAATAATCTTTCATCGAGGTGATAATTGCACAGTAGCCTGTGTTTTCATAAGCGTAGATTTTTAACTTGTTAACATTAGGCTGGAGTAAATCTCTTGTGAAGTCAGTTTTGTTTTCAGCAACATGATTTCTCACCATATTCATGAGCAGATCTTTTTTGATTAGAAATGCACCAGAAACAAAGGTTGTTTCGCTATTGCAAATAGATGGGAGCAGAACCTTTGTTACCTTTCCGCTTTCGTCAATATCAAGTGCTGTGCCCTCTACTTGTATCTCGCATTCTTTACTACTTTTTGAGTAGAGGAAGGTAATGTCGGCACCTTTTTGCTCATGAAATTCAAGCAGTTTTCTATAGTTGAAGTTTGATACACAACCCGAGTGGTCTACAAGCACATATTCTTCACTGCCGTGTTCAATAAAGCCGTGCAGAGTATAAAGTGTTTCAACAATACCGTCGAAGTTGTGGTTTTTGTATGGTGGCAGTATTGTCAGACCGCTTCTGCGCTTAGCAAGATCCCATGCGTTACCTGATCCTAAGTGGTCCATTAATGATAGGAAGTTGCTCTTTGTAATGATACCAACATTGTTGATACCGGAATTGCTCATATTTGAAAGAGGAAAGTCGATGAGTCTGTACTTGCCACCGAAAGGAACCGATCCCATTGTACGACTCGCAGTGAGTTCGGGCATATAGCCTTCAAATGTGTTGGCGAAAATTAAGCCTAAGATTTTGTTAGATCCCATAATCACACCTCCACATCATGGTCGATCATCGCTTTTGGTTCGATGACAACGTTGTCGCCGATTTTGAGTCCGTCGCCAACAACAGCGATTCCCCAGTCATCGCGGTTTTTAAGGTCAGCAGGATTTTTACCCACCTGAGCATTTTTACCGATAACTGTATTCTCAGAAATGATAGAATACTGAATGTTTGCGCCCTCTTCTATTACAGCACCCGGCATAATGATAGAGGAGTTGATAACAGCGCCTTTACCGATAGTAACACCAGGGAAGAGGATAGAAAATTCAAGTTTGCCGTGAACCACACAACCGTCTGCGAGCATAGAGTTCTGAATTTCAGCATCTTCACCAACATAGTGAGGCGGCATCATCGGGTTTCTTGAATATACATTTTTAAGACTGAGAGAAACGTTAGGATCAAGAATATCCATGTTTGCTTCCCATAAGCTGTCGATAGTTCCGACGTCTTTCCAGTAACCTTCAAATTGGTAAGCCATCATTCTCTCACCTGCATTGAGCATAGCAGGGAGAACATCTTTACCAAAGTCGTTGCTGGAGTTTTCGTTTTTCTCATCTTCGATAAGATACTTTTTGAGAACTTTCCAGTTGAAGACGTATATACCCATCGACGCATTTGTGCTCTTAGGAACAGCAGGCTTCTCGTCGAATTCGTAAATCGAACCATCTTCGTTTGTGTTGAGTATGCCAAAACGTGAAGCTTCTTCAAGAGGAACGTCGATAACCGCGATAGTGCACGCAGCGTTGTTCTTCTTGTGAAATTTGATCATATCGGCATAGTTCATTTTGTAGATATGGTCACCTGAGAGCACAACGATGTATTCAGGATCGTATCTGTCTACAAAATCAATGTTTTGATAGATTGCGTTTGCAGTACCAGAGTACCAATCGGAGCCTTCTTTGGATTCGTATGGCTGCAGGCATGTAACGCCGTTATGCATACCGTCTAAATCCCAAGGCTGACCATTGCCTATGTATTCGTTAAGAACAAGTGGCTGGTACTGAGTAAGCACACCAACCGCCTCAATACCGGAATTGGTGCAGTTAGAAAGAGGGAAGTCTATGATTCTGTATTTGCCACCGAAAGGTACAGCAGGCTTAGCGAGCTTTTTTGTGAGTACGCCAAGACGTGAACCCTGTCCGCCGGCAAGAAGCATAGCAACGACTTCTTTTTTTGGCCGCATGGTGTTAACCTCCGTTGAAAATTTAAGTCAGGGCGGAGCGCAAAGCTCCGCCCGGATTTTAGCATAGAATGTAAGAATTATTTGTCTTCTTTTGTTGCTTTTTTAGCTGTTGTTTTTTTAGCAGCAGTCTTTTTTGCAGGAGCTTTCTTTGCTGGCTTCTTTTCTTCAGCAACAGCTTCAGTTGTGTTAGCCTCTGCTTTTGCAGCAGCTTCTGTAGCTTCTTTCTCAGCTTTCTTTCTTGCTAAAGTAGCTTTTCTCTTAGCAGCAGCGGCAGCCTTCTTCTCGGCAGCGATTCTTGCCTTTTCCTCAGCCTCTTTTTCAGCAGCGATTCTTGCACGCTCTGCAGCTAACTGTTCAGCCTTAACACGTGGATTCTCGCGCTTGTCAATACACTTGAGGAAAACTGCACCCATAGGTGGAACATCAATCTTGATTGACTGCTCAAGACCATGCATTGGTTCTACTGAAGCGTGAATCTTCTCAGGGTTGTGTGTGCAGTCGTAGCCGCCGTACTGAGGAGCGTCAGTGTTGATGAGCTCTGTATATACACCGAAATCAGGAACACCGATAGAATAACCTTCTCTTCTGACAGGCTGGAAGTTGCATACAACAATGATTGAGTTACCGTCTTTGTCGATACGACGGAAAGCTATGATGCTCTGCTGATAGTCATCGTGGTGAATCCAGTTGAAACCTTCCCAAGAGAAGTCAACCTGACTCATACACTTGTTGTCAAGGTAGAAACGGTTGAGATCCTTGATGAACTGATTTAACTGCTGATGTCTTTCATACTGTAAGAGACCCCACTGGAGCTCTTCTGTAGAATTCCACTCGTCAAACTGACCGAGCTCAGCACCCATGAAGGTGAGCTTTTTGCCCGGATGAGCCATCATGTATGATAAGAATACTCTTACGCCAGCGAACTTGTCGTTGTAATCGCCAGGCATTTTGTTTATGAGAGAGCCCTTACCATAAACAACCTCATCGTGAGAGATTGGGAGCAGGAAGTGCTCTGAGAAAGCGTAAAGGAAGCTGAATGTGATGTTGTCGTGGTGGTATGGTCTCCACAATGGGTCGAGTGACATGTAGGAGAGCATATCGTTCATCCAACCCATATTCCACTTGTAGTCAAAACCAAGACCACCATCATAAACAGGTTTTGAAACCATTGGCCATGATGTGCTTTCTTCAGCGATCATCATAACGGTTGGATGGTGCAGGTGAACAGCAGTGTTAAGTCTCTTTAAGAACTCAACAGCCTCTAAGTGCTCGTGACCACCGAAGCAGTTAGCAACCCATTCACCGTCGTTACGGTTGTAGTCGAGGTAGAGCATTGAAGCAACTGCGTCAACACGGATACCATCGATGTGGTATTTGTCAAGCCAGAACATAGCTGATGATACAAGGAAAGAGATAACTTCGTATCTTGCGTAGTCGAATACATATGTACCCCACTCTTTGTGCTCGCCCTTTCTGGAATCTTCGTACTCATAGCAGTGGATACCATCGAAACGACCTAAACCGTGAGCGTCCTTAGGGAAGTGAGCAGGTACCCAGTCGAGGATAACGCCGATACCTTCCTGGTGACATCTGTCGATGAATGTCATGAACTGGTCAGGGTTGCCGTAACGTGATGTAGGAGCAAAGTATCCTGTAACCTGATAACCCCATGAGCCGTCAAAAGGATACTCTGTCATTGGCATAAACTCGATGTGTGTATAACCCATATCCTTAACGTAAGGGATAAGCTCGTCAGCGAGCTTATCGTATGAGAATACGTTGCCGTCTAAATATTTTCTCCATGAACCTGCGTGAACCTCATAGATGTTCAAAGGCTCTTCGAAATGATTTTTCTGAGCTTTCTGTTCGAACCACTGAGAGTCGTTCCAAATGTGCTTGTCGATATCGTAAACAACGGAAGCGTTGTCAGGTCTTGTCTGTGTGTGGAATGCATAAGGGTCTGATTTTAAGAGTTTTTCAAACCAAGGTGTTTCAACACAGTATTTGTAAATCTCAAACTCATACAGTCCCTCAATAAAGAGTTCCCATACACCGCCATCACTGATTTTGTACATATAGTTTGCAGTCTGATCCCAGTTGTTGAAATTACCAACAACTGATACAGTAAGAGCGTTTGGTGCCCATACACGGAAAACAACACCATCTCTGCCGTCCCAGTTAACTTTGTGAGCGCCTAAAAAGTCATAAGCACGCACAGCGTCGCCACCGTGGAACAGTTCAAGAGGGGTTCTCTCGTCAAAAATCTGATAGTTCATGAAAAATCTCTCCTCTGATGTATTTGAATAATATAATTATACATTATATATCAAGGATATAATATCATTTTTTTAGTACAAATTCAAGTAAAAGTGTAATTTTAATAACAAAGTTTTAGTGCAGTTTTTATAAAAACTGTCAATTTCTCGGTTGTTTTGAACAAAAATTTAGTGAATTTTCATAAATAGTGACGAAAATGTTTTTTACGCGTTTTGAGGACAAGTAAATATTGAGCCGAAAAATGACCAAAAATGCAAGCGAATGGTTGTGCAAATGGTTGATAAAACGCAGATTAACAAAGAGTTGTCAGAAACACCTTGATTTGTACTGTTTATTTTTTATGGCAACTTTAATACTCAATTAGAAATAATTTTTGTCAATATTGTAGAAATTACCTTGACATTTGTTGGTCTGTATATTAATATTAACGTGAGCATATTTGTTTATGCTTGGAGCATTTTGTCACACGGACGGTGTTCCTATTCGTTTTACAGACTCTTTAAAGAGCCGTTATTCATAGATATTTTTATTATTTTTATTATCATCTTTTGTTAGTGACGTTTGTTGCTTTTTATGGTGATAGATTTAAACTGAATATCTTATATTAACGGCACCCATGAGTTGAGTTTGATTAGTTTTTAACTAACAAAATCAAGGAGGTGTCAAATCAAATGGACTTATGGTTACAGATCCTGTTGCCTGTTATCACAGCCATTGTAGGTATCGTTGTTGGTACCGTAATCGGTGTAGCTTATCGTAAAAAGGTTGCCGAGGCTGAGATTGGTAGTGCTGAACAGGAGGCTAAGCGTATCGTATCTGATGCGATGAAAACCGCTGAAGCCAAGAAAAAAGAAGCCATCCTTGAAGGTAAAGACGAGATCCATCGCTTGAGAACAGAGGGCGAAAAAGAGCTCGCTGACCGTCGCAAGGAGGTTCAGCGTCAGGAAAGACGCATCCAGCAAAAAGAAGAAACCCTTGACAAGAAGTTAGATAACGTCGAGTTAAAGGAAGAAAAAGTTGCAAAGAAAATGAAAGAAGCCGAAGCAAAACTTGCTGAGGTTGAAACCATCAAGAAAAGTCAGTTTGAAATGCTCGAAAGGATTTCCGGCTACACAGTAGAGCAGGCTAAGGATTACTTGCTCTCACAACTCGAAAATGAGCTCAGCCACGAGAAATCTCTCAAAATTATGGAATTCGAGCAGCAGCTCAAAGATGAGCAGGAAAAGAAAGCGAGAAACATCATCTCTCTTGCTATCCAGCGTCTTGCAGCTGATCAGGTTGCCGAGGCTACTGTGTCAGTAGTTCCGCTTCCAAATGACGAGATGAAAGGTCGTATCATCGGTAGAGAGGGTAGAAACATCCGTGCTATCGAGACACTCACAGGGGTTGACCTTATTATTGACGACACACCAGAGGCTATTACGCTGTCAAGCTTTGAGCCTGTTCGTCGTGAAATTGCCCGTATCTCACTTGAAAAGCTTATTTCTGACGGTCGTATCCATCCGGCAAGAGTTGAGGAAATGGTTGAAAAGGCAAGACGTGAGGTTGAGGCTACAATCAAGCACGAAGGTGAGCGTGCTGTGCTCGAGTCAGGTGTGAATGGTGTTCATCCTGAACTCGTTAAGTTACTTGGTAGATTACGTTATCGTACAAGTTACGGTCAGAACGTACTCAACCACTCACTCGAAGTTGCTTACCTCTCAGGGATTATCGCATCTGAGCTCGGTATGGACCCTACAGTTGCAAAGCGTGCAGGACTTTTACACGATATCGGTAAGGCTCTCGACCACGAAATCGAGGGTAGCCACATCGAAATCGGTGTTGATATGGCTAGAAAGTACAAGGAAAGCGACGCTGTTATCCATGCTATCCACGCTCATCACGGTGACGTAGAAGCAAAGACTGTTGTTGCTTGTATTGTGCAGGCTGCTGATGCTATCTCTGCTGCTCGTCCTGGAGCCAGAAGAGAGAATCTCGAGAACTACATCAAGCGTCTTCAGAAGCTTGAAGAGGTTGCTTCATCATTCAATGGTGTTGAGACTTCATTCGCTATTCAGGCTGGTCGTGAGATCAGAATCATGGTTAAACCTGAGGTTGTTACTGATGATAATATGGCTTCTCTTGCAAGAGACATCTGCAAGAAGATTGAGGAAGAGCTCGAATATCCGGGCCAGATTAAGGTTAACATCATCCGCGAAAGCAGAGCAGTTGACTTTGCAAAGTAAACTAATAAATACACAAAACGAAAAAGCCGTCCGATTTTCGGGCGGCTTAATTTTTTGTATATGCGTATATGATTTGTGTCTGTCAATAATCCCAGCTTGGGATGTACGATTTGTCAGCAGACTTAAGGTCTTGTGCAAATCCGTCGAGACCGAGCTCAACAAGATGGTTGAGCACCTTGTCGTACTCTCGCTTTGTTATTTTTCGGTCAATGTCGGGGTGTTCACTTGATTTGCCATGCGGAACGTACTGTCCCATCAGACTCAGCAACACCTTGTCACCGAAATTCTCTTTGATGATATCGAGTACACCAATACTGTTTTTAGTGTTGGATGGGAGAACCAGATGTCGTATGATGACTCCTTTTTGTATTATTGAGTTGTCATCGAACACAAGTGTGTGGCGCTGTCTGAGCATTTCAGATATTGCGTCAATTGCAATCTGCGTGTAGTTGTTGCAGTTTGAAAGTCGTTTCGCAAGTGCATCGTTACTGTATTTGAAGTCGGGGAGATATACATCTATATATCCCTCGAGCTTTTTCAGTGTTTCAACGCTTTCGAATCCAGAACTGTTATAAATCAGCGGAACATCCGGCTTGTATATATCGAGAGTTTCAATCAGCTTGTCAACATAATGAGTAGCTGACACAAATTCAATCGTATGTACTCCGCTTTCTTCGAGCTTTTTGAGTTCGTCCGCCAGAGCTTGTGCAGTTATATACTTACCATTATTTTCGTGCGAGATTTCGTAGTTTTGACAGTATACGCATTTTAGTGTACAACCTGAAAAGAAAACGGCACCGCATCCGTTTGTACCACTGATGCACGGTTCCTCCCACAGATGAGGAGCTATTTTTGCGACTTTCATTTCGCTGTTCGATTTGCAAAATCCCAGTGAAGATTCGTCGTTTCTCTGTGTGTTACATTTTCGTGGACAAAGATTACATAACATAGTATCACCACGAGTATTGTAACATAGTTTTGAAAAAAGTTAAATAGTCAGTATGTTTCAAAATCGTACAGAAAATCCTCGATTGCACAGTCGAAATGACACAGCGCTAATTCGTAAGTGTTGAATTGATGTATCAGTTTTTCTACCGCATTTTTGTCAGTCGAGATATCCGCAATTACTCTGACTAGCTTGTTGTTTTTGTATACCGATATTCCATAGGTTTTTGTATCGGCGTCGTTAATCTGTTGTGTATGTAATTTATATTCTACCATAGGGACCTCTTGCTAGTGGGAAAATGTCACGGTGATATATTATCACCAAAATTTACCAAATGCAATATGTTTGACATAAATGTAATATTGATTACAAAGAATATCAATTTTCGACTAAATATTCACCGAGTTGTTTGTGGCGCAAGTATTGTATATATTGTAAATCTTACAATATTGTGATATCATTATGTTGTAAATGAAAAGGGGTTATAGGTTTGATTTATGTTAATAATCTGAAAAAAGAATTTAAAAAAGCGATAAAGGAGCCTGGTCTTAAAGGTAGCTTTAAGGCTTTGTTTAAGCCTGAATACGAAATAATAAAAGCCGTTGACGGAATCAGCTTTCACGTTGATAAAGGTGAGATGCTCGGATTTATTGGTCCTAACGGTGCGGGTAAGAGTACAGTTATCAAAATGCTCACAGGTATTCTGACACCGACATCCGGTACTTGTGAAATTAACGGGTTTGTGCCACAGGAGAGTCGCCAGAAGTATGTTAAAGAAATTGGCGTAGTTTTTGGTCAGCGTACTCAGCTGTGGTGGGATTTGGCTCTGCGTGAAACATACTCTGTATTAAAGGAAATTTACGATGTGCCTGATACTGAGTTTAAAAAACGTATGGCGTTTCTAAATGAAGTGCTTGAGCTTGATGAGTTTATTTCGAGCCCTGTGCGTACGCTGTCGTTGGGCCAGCGAATGAGAGCGGATATAGCTGCATCTCTTTTACATAACCCGAAAGTACTGTTCCTTGATGAGCCGACTATCGGACTTGATGTAGTTGTAAAAGATAATATAAGAAATGCTATACGTAAAATCAACGAGGA
>JAZSHE010000180.1:0-7595 GCA_045533085.1 Ruminococcus sp. | reverse complement strand
CGATCCGACTTCATCCACGGCAAGTACCCAGAGAACTGGGCTGGTCTTTCTTTCGATACACTCGATGCTATCCAGCAGAAAACTGGCGATATGCCACTCGTACTCCACGGCGGTACAGGTATCCCAGCTGACATGATCAAGAAGGCTATCTCACTTGGCGTTTCAAAGATCAACGTTAACACAGAGTGCCAGCTCTCATTCGCTGAGGCTACAAGAAAGTACATCGAAGACGGCAAAGACCTTCAGGGCAAGGGCTTTGACCCAAGAAAGCTTCTCGCACCTGGCTTTGAGGCTATCAAGGCTACAGTTAAGGAGAAGATGGAGCTCTTCGGTTCAATCGACAAGGCATAATCGTAACTATAACGATATTAAAAGGGACATCCGTTTGGATGTCCCTTTTTGTGTTATGAGCTGGTTTATCTGTGGAATTAACTGAATTTTTGAAACCCAATTCTCTTTTGTGTAAAGCGCGCTGGCAAAATATATTTTGTCTGATGGATTGTTTTTTCTCGGGCTTTTGCCGGTGTAAATCTATCACAAACTTTTGCGATACTTGCAAATATCTTGGCTTTGTGTAAAATACTATAGTATAGATATTTATCGAAAGGACTGACTTTTGTGAAGATATATGATAGCGTGATGCAAACTATAGGCAACACACCAGTTGTGAGATTTTCCAGATACTTAAACGCAGTAGGAGTTGAAAAAGGTGAGCTTTTGTGCAAGCTCGAGTGTTTTAACCCCGGTGGCAGTGCAAAGGACAGAGTCGCTCTGTCGATGATAAAAGATGCCGAAGAAAAAGGAATCCTCAAAGAAGGCAGTACAATTATTGAACCGACCTCTGGAAATACAGGTATCGGACTTGCATCAGTTGCTGTACAGCGTGGCTACAAGGTGGTGCTTACTATGCCTGACACCATGAGCGTTGAGCGCAGGATGCTTCTTTCTGCTTATGGTGCTCAGATTGTTCTGACTGAGGGCGAACTGGGTATGGATGGCGCTGTGAAAAAGGCTCTTGAAATCAAGAACAGCACTGAGAACGCCGTGATTCTCGGTCAGTTTGATAATATGGCAAACCCACAGGCGCATTATGATGCCACAGGTCCTGAACTTTACGCTCAGTGTGATGGAATGATTGACGCTTTTGTCGCAACTGTCGGCACAGGTGGTACGGTTTCAGGCGTTGGAAGATATCTCAAAGAAAAGAATCCCGATATAAAAATCGTAGCGGTAGAGCCACATTCTTCTCCGTTATTATCAAAGGGTATTGCAGGACCACACAAAATTCAGGGGATAGGCGCAAACTTTGTGCCAGCTACAATGGATGTTAGAATTTGTGACGAAATTATCACCGTTACTAACGAAGAGGCTTACGAGTCGGCTAAGCTTATTGCAAAGTGCGAGGGAGTGCTCGTTGGTATATCTTCGGGCGCGTGTGTTTGTGCCGCTGTAAAGTACCTCAAAGAACAAAACAGCGATATTACTGTTGCAGCTTTGCTTACTGACACCGGCGAGAGATATTTGTCAAGCGGTGTATTTGACTAAAGCGCTAAAATGTTCTATAATATATACTAGGAAAAAATAAGTATTCAGGAGGTATCTATGGCATACCACTTTTCAGATGAAAGAATAAAGCAGTTAGCTCAGGTTTGTGAGGCTAACGGAAGTATCGACAAGGATTTATACACAAAGTTCGATGTTAAACGTGGTCTGCGTGACCTTAACGGTAAGGGTGTTCTCACAGGTCTTACAGACATCTGTGAAATCAGACAGAACAAAATAGTTGACGGTGTGGCTGTTCCGACAGACGGAAAGCTTTTTTATCGTGGCATCAACGTAGAGGACATTATTTCGGGTTGTATCGCCGATGGCAGATTCGGTTTTGAGGAGACAATCTATCTTCTGCTTTTCTCAAAGCTCCCTAACGAGCAGGAGTACAATGATTTTGTGAAGCTTCTGTCCGATTGTCGCGTACTGCCAAAGCATTTTGTACGTGACGTTGTTATGAAAGCAAGCAGCAAGGATATGATGAACTCTCTTGCTCGTTCAGTACTTACTTTAGCATCATACGATAACAATGCTATGGACACTTCTATCGAGAACGTGTTAAGACAGTGTTTGCAGATTATTTCTGTATTTCCACTTCTTTCTGTTTACAGCTATCACGCATACAACCACTACAACAAGGGTGAGAGCTTGTACATCCACCACCCTGACAAGAATATCTCAACAGCAGAACTGCTTTTGAAAACTCTGCGTCCTGATCAGCAGTACACTCAGCTCGAAGCTCAGGTGCTCGACTTGTCGCTCATCCTTCACGCTGAGCACGGCGGTGGTAACAACTCAACATTCACAACCTGCGTTGTTACAAGTTCGGGTACGGATACATACTCAGCGATTGCGGCTGCGTTGTGTTCGCTCAAGGGACCAAAACACGGTGGTGCA
Source organism: Ruminococcus sp. (assembly GCA_045533085.1). Classification (GTDB taxonomy): domain Bacteria; phylum Bacillota; class Clostridia; order Oscillospirales; family Acutalibacteraceae; genus Ruminococcoides. The sequence goes on along the minus strand of JAZSHE010000180.1, from coordinate 5,150 downwards.
AACAAAAAGGTTATGGGTATGATGGCTGACATCAAAAAGAATGTAAAAGACTGGAAAGATGACGACGAAGTAAGAGCATATCTTGAGAAGATTGTCGACAAACAGGCATACGATAACACTGGCCTTATCTACGGTATCGGTCACGCGGTTTACTCGATATCTGACCCTAGAGCAAGAGTTTTCAAGGGCTTCGTTGAAAAGCTCGCAAGAGAAAAGGGTAAGATGAAGGAGTACAATCTCTACGCTAAAATCGAGAAGCTTGCTCCTGAGGTTATCGCTCAGAAGCGTAAGATGTACAAGGGCGTTTCTGCGAATGTTGACTTCTACTCTGGCTTTGTGTACAAGATTCTCGGCTTACCGCCTGAGCTTTACACTCCGATTTTTGCTGTTGCAAGAATCGCTGGTTGGAGTGCTCATCGTCTTGAGGAATTGATGAACGTTTCAAAGATTATCCGTCCTGCATATATGAGTGTTTCAGAAGAAAGACCATACACAGATATGACTAACAGATAAAGAAAGAGCCACAGCGTTGATTTATGCTGTGGCTTTTTGAAAAAGGAAATGTTATGAAAAGGTTTTTTTCAAATAAATATATATGTTCGTTAACAGCTGTGCTGTGCACCTTGCTGTGGGGTACTGCATATCCGCTGATAAAACTCAGCTATTCCGGTATGCAGATTGACTCTGTACCTGACAAGCTTTTGTTTGCGGGACTCAGGTTTTTGATTGCGGGTGTGATGGTATTTGCTGTCTGCTTTTTGTCAAAAAAGAACGTGTTTGATATCGAAAAAGAACGTGCACCAAAGATACTTGTTTTCTCGTTGCTGTTGACGGTGTTTCATTACACATTCAACTATATCGGAGTAGGCAACGCGTCGGCGACAAAAACATCGGTTTTGTCGGCGTTTTCTGCTTTTCTTGGGGTGTTACTGGCACCGCTATTTTTCAAAAGCGAAAGAATCACGCCGAAAAAAATCATCGGTTGTGTGCTAGGTGCTTTGGGTGTTATTATTGTTAATCTTGGATTTTTCGAGGGCACGTTCACTTTTCTTGGCGAAGGCTTTGTGCTCATCGCGACTTTTTGCAGCGCCGCTGGAAGTCTGTACGGCAAGGTTGTGTCAAAGGGCAAGGTGTTCGAAGTGACAGCGTGGCAGCTTTTTGTCGGCGGTGTTATTATGTGTATTGCAGCGCTGTGTTTTGGCGGTGCGATTGTGTTCAGTACCAGTGGGGTTTTACAGCTGTTGTTTCTTGCGTTTGTGTCAGCATGCTCGTTCTCGCTGTGGACAGCTCTGCTTGTGTACAATGACGCAGGAAAGATTATGATATACAATCTGCTGATACCAGTATTTGGCTCTTTGTGGTCATATATCATTCTCGGCGAAAAGGAAATTTTCAGCCCGCTTTACAGTATAAGCCTTGTGTTGATTTGTGCGGGTATTGTGCTCGTTAATTTAAGGGATAAAAAAATTGAAAATTAACATAAATTTTATTTTACAAAATGATATTATGTGGTAATATATACATGTAGTTTTTACACAAAATATTTCAAGAGGTGATTTTCTTGAGGAATACAAAAATTGTATGTACAATGGGTCCTGCTTGTGACGATGTCAAAATCCTTTGTGAGATGATTGATGCCGGTATGAACGTCGCAAGATTCAATATGTCACACGGCACTTACGAAGAGCAGAAATCCCGTTTTGACAGAGTGAAAGAAGCTGTGAAAATAACTGGCAAGAATATTGCTATGCTCTTAGATACAAAGGGTCCTGAGATAAGAATCGGCTTGTTCCCTGACAACTTTGTTATGCTCGAAGAGGGACAGGAGTTCCGTCTTTATTCAAAACAGGGGCTGGGCGATGAAAATGGAGTTTCGCTGTCATATCCAAAGCTTGTTGATATTTTCAAAAAGGATAAGACAAGCATCGGCAGACAGATTTTATTTGACGATGGCAAAATTATTGCTGTTGTAACAGAAACTGAAAAAGATGCGATTGTGTGCAAGATTTTAAACGGCGGAAAGCTGTCTAACCGCAAGAGTATCAATATTCCTGGTTATATTATTCATATGCCATACATCAGCGCTGCCGACAGAGCTGATATCGAGTTCGGTCTGCAGCAGGGAGTCAATGTTGTAGCGGCTTCATTTGTGCGCTCAGCTGACGATGTGTTAAAGATGCGTGATTTTATCGATTCTCTAGGCTACGAGGATGTTGAAATTGTAGCGAAAATTGAGAACCAGAGCGGTGTGGATGATATCGACCGCATCATCGAAGTTGCAGATGGTATTATGATTGCCCGTGGTGATATGGGTGTTGAGGTTCCGTTCATCAAACTCCCACAGATCCAGAAAATGCTCATCCGTAAATGCGTGCTGGCAGGTAAGTATGTCATCACAGCAACACAGATGCTCGAATCGATGACCAACAACATCCGCCCTACACGTGCTGAGATCAGTGACGTTGCAAACGCTGTGTATGACGGTACAAGTGCTGTTATGCTTTCTGGCGAATCAGCAGCAGGTGATTATCCTGTTGAGTCAGTGCAGGCTCTTGCTGACATCTGTCAGGAGGCTGAAACAAACCACGACCTGATGGATTTGAAGAATCTTATCGGCAAGTTCAAAATCGGTGCTAACTTCCGCGATAATATCTGCTACTCAGCAAAGCGTACTGCACAGAATGTAGAAGCTAAGGCTATCATCGCCGAAAGTCAGACAGGTGCGGTTGCACGAGCTATGGCTCATTGGCGTCCTGAGTGCCCGATTATCGCTGTTGTAACCAGCGAAGAGGTCTGTAAAAAACTTGCTTTCAACTGGGGTATCACCGCAGTGCTTGGTGAGGAGTTACAGAATGCTGACGAAATCAACGAGCAGGCTATCGCAAAAGCGCTGGAGACAGGCATCGTCAAAAAGGGTGACACCGTCATTGTTATCAGCTCCAACAAGGTTGTTCCAACAGGCGGTACAGATACACTCAACATCAGAATAGTTTGATTTATTACTATAGTTATTTCAGAGAGCCTTTTTTAAGGCTCTCTGTTTTATTTAGATATGCAAAAAGGGACAACCGAATGGTTGTCCCTTAATTTATGCTGTGTTGACCTTTTTATGAATTAGTGACGATTGTTGTGTCTGTTGCCACCACGTCTGTCGCCGTTTGGTCTTCTTCTAGGTCTGTCCTCATTTGGGTCATTCTCTGGTGTAAGACCGTCAACCTCGATGAGTACATCTCTACGGGAGAGGTTTAATCTGCCCTTGTCATCAATCTCGAGCACCTTAACGCGGATAACATCGCCAACGTTAACAACGTCAGTAACATTTTCTGTGCGCTTAACGTCGAGCTGAGAAACGTGAACAAGACCCTCTTTGCCAGGAGCGATTTCAACAAATGCGCCGAAGTCCATTGTTCTTGTTACTTTGCCAAGGAAGATTGCACCCTCTTCTGGATCGGTAGCGATTGTTTTAACGATATCAAGAGCACGCTTGCACTTGTCAGCATCGATACCTGATACAAATACCTGACCGAACTCGCCGTCTTCTTCGATGTCAATTTTAACTTCGCACTCAGCCTGGATTTCTTTGATAACCTTGCCACCCTTACCGATAACTTCGGCAATTTTGTCAGCAGGGATTGTTGTTGTGAGCATCTTTGGAGCATACTTTGAAAGCTCAGCGCGTGGCTCTGCGATAGCCTTGAGCATGATATCGTCAAGGATGTAGTTTCTAGCAACGTGAGTTTTCTCAAGAGCTTCTTTAACCATTTCTGGGAGAAGACCGGAAATTTTTAAATCCATCTGGATAGCTGTGATACCATCGTGTGTACCAGCAACCTTGAAGTCCATATCGCCGAAGAAGTCTTCTAAACCCTGAATATCAACCATTGTCATCCAACGATCGCCCTCAGTGATAAGACCGCAGGAGATACCTGCAACAGGAGCCTTGATTGGAACACCAGCGTCCATCAATGCGAGGGTTGAACCACAAACCGAACCCTGTGATGTTGAACCATTTGAAGAAACAACTTCTGATACAAGTCTGATAGCGTATGGGAACTCTTCAACTGATGGGATAACTGGAACAAGAGCACGCTCTGCAAGAGCGCCGTGACCGATTTCGCGACGTCCAGGACCACGTGAAGGTCTTGTTTCACCAACAGAGTAGCTTGGGAAGTTGTAGTGGTGCATATATCTCTTTGTTTCCTCTTCGTCAATACCATCAAGTAACTGAGCGTCGGAAACAGGGCCGAGAGTTGCGATTGTAAGAACCTGTGTCTGGCCACGTGTGAACAGACCTGAACCGTGAACACGTGGTAGGAGAGATACTTCTGATGCGAGTGGACGGATGTCGTTCATACCTCTGCCGTCAACACGCTTCTGCTCGTCGAGTAACCATCTTCTTACGATGTACTTCTGTGTCTTGTATAAGCACTCGTCAATCTTAGCTTCGCACTCTGGGTAGATTTCGTCGAAATGCTCGTGAACCTTCTCGTAGATTGGCTTGAGTCTTTCGTCACGAACTGTTTTGTCGTCAGTGTCTAAAGCTACCTTGATGTCCTCTTCAGCAAATGCTTTGATAGCCTCGAACATATCCTCAGCAGGTTCGTTTGATGGGTAAGTGAACTTAGCCTTACCGATTTCAGCCTGAATGCCCTTGATGAAGTTGATGATGTGCTGATTAGCTTCGTGACCAGCCATGATAGCGTTGTACATAACTTCGTCGCTTACACAGTTAGCGCCAGCCTCAATCATAGCGATACGCTCAGAAGTTGAAGCGACAGTTGTAGCCATATCTGACTTTGCTCTCTGCTCAGCATTTGGGTTGATAACGATTTCGCCGTCAACAAGACCAACTGACACAGAAGAGATTGGACCATTCCATGGAATGTCAGAGATTGAAAGTGCGATTGATGTACCAACCATAGCAGCAATCTCAGGCATACAGTCAGGGTCAACGCTCATTACTGTACAAACGATAGAAACGTCGTTTCTCATATCTTTTGGGAAGAGCGGACGGATTGGACGGTCGATAACACGGGAAACGAGTACAGCCTTGTCTGAAGGTCTGCCCTCACGCTTTAAAAAGCTGCCCGGAATCTTACCAACTGAGTAGAGCTTCTCCTCGAAGTCAACTGAAAGAGGGAAGAAGTCAA
>JAZSHE010000205.1:0-6019 GCA_045533085.1 Ruminococcus sp. | reverse complement strand
ATGACTTTAAATCTGTTTTAGAAAAGACAACAACAGGCTCTATACCCTTATCAACTGCCGCGCAAATCATTTTATCGATGATATATGTGTTGACGTTAGGCTCTACAACCGAGCTGACAATAACAAGGGTGTCAAGGTTAGCAAGAGCAGGTCTGACAAGTGAGTTTTTTCTCTCTTTGATTTCCTCGATAGAACAGTAGCTATCATTGTCGGGTACATCGATTACTACATAGTCGCCAACGAGCGGACTGTGACCACGCTTTCGAAAAATTCCTCTGGCTTTACACTCGTATATACAGGCATCGGCCTCTACATAGTAGAAGCCGCCTGTGATTTTTATAATAATTCCGTTTAAAATAGCCATAAATTACTGTGTTGTTTCTGACTGTGTCTGATTTTCGGTCGGAGGAGTAGTTGGTTCTGTCGCACCCTGATAATCGTATGAATGAACAGTTGTTACATAACCTTCTTCGTAGTTTACAGAATACTCACGATACTCGTTGCCATCCAGAAGAACCAGAACAGTAACAGTTTCCTTACCTTTAATCTTAATAGTATAAGTTGAGTTATACGCAGGAATTACGGTTTTGCTGTATGTTGAATCAACAGCGCCGTCAACAAGAACGGTTACTTCAACCTCGCTACTGACATTAGCAGGTAAATCAACGTAAATTGTTGCTTCTTTTTCCTTTTTCTCGCCCTTGGAACAAGTGAGCACAATGTTATAGTCAGGTTTGATTTTGCTACCTACTACAGGATTCTGACGGATAACATCGTCTTTATCCTCCTTGCTCTTTTCATCATAAGCAACCTTGATGTTTTCAAAGCCGAGTTCTTCGAGTATTCCCTGAGCTTCGCTCAAAGTTTTACCCTTAAGGTCAGGCATCTCGATGCCATCATAAGAAGGGCCTTTTGAAACCATTACATAAACAGTTGAACCGATAGGAACCTTTGTGCCGATTGCCGGGAACAAGCTGTCAACTGACTGTTCCTCTTTCTCAGAGTTTATATAAAGAATCTGAGGAACAAGGTTAACGGACTTGATTTTTTCAACCGTTGCGTTGACATCACCGCTTATACCAACATAAGGTACGGCTACCTCGGAATCAGCAGAATTTACAATCAGAGAAATAGTTGAGCCTTCTTTGATTTTCTTTGAGCTAGGTTCAGGTGTCTGATAAATAATTGTATCAACCTCAAATTCATCACTGAATCTGCTCTCATAAGTAAACACAAAGCGACCATTATTTAGTGCGTTAGCTTCTGAGATAGTGAGTCCGACAAAGTTTGGTACTTCTTCTTCCTTTGGTTGTGCGGCAACATAGCCGTTGTAAAGCGCCATACCACCAAATACAACCAGAGCTAACACAGCTGCGATAATGATGCCCTTAATTGCAGAAAGTACAGGTGATTTTACTGGTGAATCATCGTAGTCGTCGTGACCATCGCCGTAATCATCAGGCTCGGTGTTTTTCTTAGACTTTTTGACAGCATCAGAATAGCCTGTCTTATCTTCAAAATATTTATACTCAAAGCTGATACTTGGGTTGAGTCTGAATCTTTCAATATCAGAGAGCATTTCAACAGCAGAACGATATCTGCTGTCCGGATTCTTCTGCATAGCTTTGATAGTAATTTCTTCAAGACCTGATGGGATATCAGGATTGATTTTACTAGGACGCTGAGCAGTGCTCTGGAGTTGCATAAGAGCAACCGAAACAGCTGAATCACCATCAAACGGAAGCTGACCTGTCAGCATTTCGTACATCATAACACCAACGGAATAGATATCTGTCTTTCCGTCAGTTTTATCGCCTCTCGCCTGTTCAGGAGCAATATAATGAACTGAGCCGATAGCCTGCTCTGTCATTGTGCTTGTCGCGTTTGATGAAAAACGTGCAATACCAAAGTCAGTAACCTTGATGGTTCCATCCTGTAACAGCATTATGTTCTGAGGCTTGATATCACGGTGAACAATGCCGTTTTCGTGAGCGTGCTGTAACGCTTTTAATATCTGTGTTGTAAGATGCAGAGTTTCTTTCCAATCAAGAACCTGCTGCATTTCAATATATTCTTTAAGAGTGATACCATCAATATACTCCATAACGATGTACTGAATCATATCACCAAAGCTAACATCGTAAACTCGAACGATGTTAGGGTGGTTAAGTACCGCGATGGCTTTTGACTCGTTTTTGAATCTGCGGATAAAGTCCTCGTTATCCAGAAACTCGTCCTTTAAAATTTTGATAGCAACCTCTCTATCATCTATTGTGTCATAACAATGGTAAACATTTGCCATACCGCCAACGCCGATGAGTTCTCGTATCTCATATCTGCCGTCAAGCTTTTTTCCGGTATATTTATCCATTCAATGTCACTCCTCTCAATAAATTACGGTTGCGGTGATGTTATCAGAGCCACCGCCGATTTTTGCAAGTTCAACAAGAGTATCAATAAGTAAAGTACCGCGATTCTCGTGAACTGTCTTTACTATATCTGCTGTTGTAACGCAGTTAGAAAGCCCATCAGAGCAAATGAGAATAACGTCTCCGTACTGGAAATCAGCTTCAATATAATCGATATGAAGTGTCTGATTCACACCAAGGGCTCTTGTAATAAAGTTCTTGTTAGGATGATTCTGTGCCTGTTCAGGTGTTAGTTCGCCGCGCTTCACCATCTCCTGCACAACAGAGTGGTCCTCAGTGATCTGGAGTATTTTGCCGCCTCTGATAGAATATGTACGGCTGTCACCGACATGGACAACGTGAATAACAGAATTACGGATAAATACAAGATCACATGTTGTACCCATACCTGTGAGTTCCACATCTTCTAAAGCTTTTTTGTACACCTGTGTATTGGCACCATCAACAGCGTCAATAAGCAACGCAGATAGCTCATCGTTGTTCAATTTATCGTGATAATTCGAATTCAGAAATTCGGTTATAAACTCAACGGCTGTGGAGCTGGCTATTTTACCACCTTTTGCACCACCCATACCATCACATACAACTGCCCATACACAGCTGGAAGAAATGACAGAGAAGCTACAACTGTCCTGATTTTCTTTTCTGACTAAACCTATATCACTTCTAGAGAAAACTTCCAAGTCATATTCCTCCTTCCTTGTAATTTCTCTTTAACTGTCCACACGAAGCATTAATATCGCTGCCAAGAGTTCTTCTCACAGTGGCAGTAACGCCTTTTGAGGACAAAATATTTACAAAAGACTGTTGTCTTTCGATTTTACTTTTTACGTATCCGGTACCTTTGACAGAGTTAACCGGTATAAGGTTGACGTGGCAGAGCATACCACAGAGTTTCTGTGCAAGTATTTTTGCACATTCATCGGTGTCATTCACCGAATCGATCATAGCATACTCAAAAGAAATACGTCGGTTTGTTTTATCTATATAATATCTGCACGCTTTGAGAAGTTCAGATATGTTATACGCTTTGTTAATCGGCATCGTTTCACTTCTTATCTCATCCACAGGTGCGTGAAGTGACACTGATAAAGTTAACTGCAACTCTAAATCAGCGAGCTGATAAATGCGAGGCACCACACCACAAGTGGACAAAGTGATGTGTCGCATACCAATGTTGAGTGAATTTTCGGACGACACGAGCTTCAAAAATCTGACAACATTATCGTAGTTATCAAGTGGCACGCCCATACCCATAAGAACTATATTAGAAATTCTTATATCAAGGTCGCGCTGAGCTGATTCAATCTGTGCAAGCATCTCCGATGCCGTTAAATCTCTGGAATATCCACTTTTACCAGTTGCGCAAAAGGTACAACCCATTTTGCACCCCACCTGTGTTGAAATACATATAGAATATCCATGATGGTATTTCATAACAACACTTTCAACGCATTCATCATCGTGAAAAGAAAAGAGATATTTTACTGTATCATCAAGCTTTGAGATAAGCTTTTTTTCTATTTTCGCTGTACTGATGTAACAGTTTTCATCGAGGAAAGTGATAAGCTGTTTCGGGATATTACTCATCTGGGTAAAATCCGAAACACCCTTTTGTAACCATCCCACAACCTGCTTTGTTCTGAATTTAGGGAATCCGTTATCACATAACAGCTTTTCGATTTCATAGTCGAACAGCGACTTGATATCTATCATTTGCTGCCCACCTTTCGAAATTTAGCAATAAAGAAGCCGTCGGTCATACCTTTGCAAGGCAATAAAGTCAGCACATGGTCAGGTTCATCGACAAAACGCTTGAAACCATCAGGCAACTCAAGTGGCTGAGGTACAAAATCGGGATGCTCAAGAAGAAACTTTTCAACAACTGAAATATTCTCCTCGTCACACAGCGTACATGTAGAGTACACTAACACACCACCGATTGATAAACTGTCAGCATTTGTACACAATATACTGTATTGCAACTGAGGTAAATTGTCAATAATTGTTGCTTTTTTGTAACGAATTTCAGGCTTTCGACGAATAATTCCGAAACCTGAACACGGAACATCACAGATAAGTCTATCACAAGTCGGTATCTTATCATCGGTGCTCTGTGCATCTCTGACACTTGCATCAATAATATCTACAGAAAGTCTTTTTGTACTTTCTTTTATCAGCTTGATTTTGTGCTCAAATAAATCGTAGGAATATATCTTTCCTTTGTTATTCATTTTTATAGCTGTGTATAAAGATTTGCCACCTGGGGCGGAACAAACATCACATACCGTCATACCTTCTTTTGCATCAAGCATTTCACAACAAAGCTGGGATGCGCTGTCCTGAACATAAAACTCGCCGTTTTTAAAAGAAGTAAGTTCTTCAATTGAGCCTGTGTTTTCAATGTTCAAAGCATTTGGAAGAAAAGAAATTTCGCTGACCTTTACCCCATCGTCAGAAAGAGATTTTGTCAGTTTTTCTTTTGTTGTTTTAAGAGTATTTACTCTTATTGTCAACGGTGGTCTTTGTGCAAGACCTTCTAAAATTGAAACGGCATTATCAAGTCCGTACTGATTTATGAATCGTTTTGTGAGAAACTGTGGGCACGAAAACTTGACAGATAGGTGCTCGATAATATCACTGTCATCAGGTAAATTATATTTACAATCATTTCTGATAAAATTACGGAGCACAGCGTTTATAAATCCTGATGATTTATATGCTCCGACTTTTTTGGAAAGTTTGACACACTCGTTTACTGCAGCACTTGATGGAACTTTGTCCATAAATAAAAGCTGGAAAAGTCCGAGCTCCAAAATTATCAAGGTTTTGTTCTCGATTTTTTTAGGCTTTATCTTGGAATACTGCGAAATGATGTAATCAAGCAGAATTTTTCTCTCGATAACACCATAAACAAGATGTGACAAAAAGCTACTATCAAGCCTGCTGAGGTTATTATCTTTGATTGCGCTGTTGAGCGCCAAAGCAGAATACGCATCATCGTGCAATACTCTGTATATTGTATTGAGTGCAATTTTTCTTACATCAGCCATAATAACCTCATAAACTTAATAAATTGAAATTTACTTTCTTCTGTTTAATAAAAGAAGTAATCTGAGTAATTGTGCGACAGCAGTTGCGGCAGCGGCTACATAAGTCATAGCAGCTGCAGAAAGTGTTTTCTTTGCACCTGGGTATTCATCATCGTAGAGCATATTCGAATTTCTGATTGTAGCTAATGCTCGTTTTGAAGCATCAAACTCCACAGGTAATGTTACCAGTGTAAACAAAACAGAAAATGAGAAGAATAAAATACCAAGTGTGATTACAAAATTGTACTGTACCGGTAAAAGAAAACCGACAAAAATGAAAATCCAGCTGAGTTTCGAACCGATATTGGCAACAGGTACAATAGCTGAACGGATTTTGTTAGGGATATATCCCTGAGCGTGCTGTACAGCGTGACCAGCTTCGTGAGCAGCAACACCAACAGCCGCTACGCTTGAGTTGTTATAAACACTTTCGGACAATCTGATCGTGTTTGTATGTGGATCAAAGTGATCAGTAAGATTACCGCTGACCTGTTCAAT
>JAZSHE010000070.1:0-3313 GCA_045533085.1 Ruminococcus sp. | reverse complement strand
GTATGACGTTTTTGGAAAAAGCTGAGAAAGGCACAGTTTTTGTTGATGGTGACTGCGTGTTCGATTCTGATGAGCAGACACGTATCAGCTCAAGAGAAGCACGTCGCCGTCAGTTGTATTTCGGCTTGGTGTTCCAGAGCTTCAATCTGTTTCCGCAGTACACTGTGTTTGATAACGTGTGTCTTGCTCCGAAACTTCTGGCTAAAGACAGAGAAGATTTCCGTGCTAACAAAAAAGCTATATACGAAGAAATCGAAGAAAATGCCAGAAAACTTATCGAGCGTGTTGGTATGACGCCAAGAATCAATATGTATCCATGTCAGCTTTCGGGTGGACAGCAACAGCGTGTTGCTATCGCGCGTGCGTTGGCTCTCAACCCGAAGATTCTGTGTTTTGACGAACCGACTTCGGCGCTTGACCCTGAGCTTACCGGCGAAGTGCTCAAGGTTATCCGTTCGTTAAAAGACGGCGATTGCACAATGGTTATTGTTACCCACGAGATGAACTTTGCAAAAGAAGTATCGGACAAAATCATCTTTATGGATCAGGGTGTTATCGCTGAACAGGGTACTCCTGATATTCTTGAAAATCCACAAACAGAGCGATTGAGCTCCTTCCTTAATGCTTTCAATCGATAAAAAGTTTTGCTGACCTCCCTGAAAAGGGAGGTTTTTTGCTGAGATTTACTCTGGCTTAAAAAATCAGCGTATGACTTTTTGCAGTTGAATGTACACACAGTTTGTGATAAAATCAACCTTGTATTTTTTATTGGGGAGCAAATATGAAAAAAATAGTATCATTTGTACTGGCACTTTTATTAGTTTTATTAATGTGCTTTACTGTAAATGCCTCTGAGGATGACCTTCCTTATCCTCCTGATATTACTGTTATCGAAGGCGACTATGAGTATAAAGTAAGAGATGACGGGACTGCTGAAATAAGACGCTATCTTGGTGATGAGAAAAATCTCGCTATTCCATCAATTATCGGCGATTATCTGGTATCAAAGCTTGCGATATATTCGTTTAGTGAGTGTACAACGCTGCAAAGTGTTGTTATCCCAAAAACTGTGACGGTGATTGCCGACGGAGTGTTCTCGGGTTGCGAGTCGCTTGCAAGTGTTACGATTCCTGACTCTGTGAGAACTATAGGAGCATGGTGCTTTACTGACTGCAACTCGCTTAAGAGTATTGCGATTCCAAAGAGTGTGACATACATAACACACAACGCTTTTTCACGTTGTGACAATCTTGCTGAAATTATAGTCAGCGCTGAAAACAAAAGGTATGACAGCCGTGATGACTGCAACGCTGTTATTGACACGAAATCAAACACCCTGATGTTCGGATGCAAGGGTACGGTTATTCCGCCAACTGTTACAGCAATTGGTGATGATGCTTTTTCGTGCTGTTATACTCTGAAAAATATCAAAATTCCAAACAGTGTTGTTACTATTGGCGAGAGAGCTTTTATGATGTGTAGCTCTCTTGAGAGCATCACAATACCTGATTCAGTGACCAGTGTGGGGGAGTGGGCTTTTTCGGATTGCACTTCTCTTACTTATGTCAGAATATCAGAGAAACTTACAACGCTGAGCGGATGGATGTTTTCTGGGTGCAAGTCGCTGTGTGGTGTTGCTGTGCCTGAGGGTGTAAAAACAATATCAACAAGTGCGTTTGTCGATTGTAGCTCATTGACTCACGTTTCGATGCCTGAATCGCTTGAAAGTATAGGTGACTGGGCGTTGTGCAACTGTGCATCGCTTGAAGAAATTACACTGCCAAATACATTGACAAATATCGGCTACGAAGCGTTTTCAAAGTGTTTGTCGCTCACAAGTGTTCTGATTCCTGAAAGTGTAAAAGTTATAGGTTATGGCGCTTTTTATGGTTGCCCCACTGAGTATGTGGTTATTCTGAATGAGGAGTGCGAAATCAGAAGTGACACGGATTATTCTGACACGTTTATGGATGGTACTGTTGTTTACGGCAAATATGGTTCAAGCGCAGAGCAGTATGCTTTTGATAGTGATTTAAAATTTGAATCCTACTGTTACGCGCCGATGTTTCTACACGAAGAGGTAGTGGTGGTGGGAAGACCTGCGACAGACTATGAGTCAGGATTGACAGATGGTACAAGGTGTACTGTATGCGGCCACGATGTCAAAAAGCAGGAGTTTATCCCTCCACTAAATGCTGTGATTGGTGACGTTGATCTGGATTATGATGTTACTATTTTAGATGCCACAGCGGTTCAGCTTTATGTGGCACAGGTGGCTGAACTTGATGAAGTGGGACTTTACGGTGCTGATACTGATAAGGATGGCGATATCTCGATTATGGATGCTACAGCCATTCAGCTTTTTGTTGCACGAATTATAACTGAATTTTGATATAAGACTAAAACAGCGTGATTTGAGGTGCGCTGTTTTTTTTATGTGCGATGTCTGAATGTGCATAAATACCCTGATATAGTGCATAAATATGCTGTAGTATGCACTGTGGCATATTTTATATCTCTTGAGTGCAATCGGTTAATCAATGAACGAATATGCATATATTCATTGCGTGTGCATATTTTACGGGGAATTTTTGATATTGTGCACTAAAAACATAGTGTGTTGTTGGTGATATCACTGAATATTGAATATTTATGCAAAAAATGCTTGCATATTGGTGTGATTTGGTGTATAGTTAATGCATCGCGAAAATTCATATTTTCAAATTTTAAAAAATGAGGTATTTATTATGAAAAAGATTCTTGCACTTATTCTTGCTATCTTAATGGTAGCATCACTTGCTGCTTGTGGCGGTTCAAGCGACACAGCTACTGCTGACGAAAGCAAACCAGAGCTTGTTATGGGTACAAACGCTACTTTCCCTCCATACGAGTACTATGACGAAGATGGTCAGACAATCATCGGTATCGATGCTGAAATCGCACAGGCTGTTGCTGACAAGCTCGGCATGAAGCTCACAATCAAGGATATGGAATTTGAGTCACTTTTAACTGCTGTTCAGTCAGGCGCTGTTGACATCGTTTTCGCAGGTCTTACTGTTAACGAAGAGCGTAAGCAGTCAGTTGATTTCTCAGTAACATACGCAACAGGTGTTCAGGTTATTATCGTTTCTGAAGATTCAGAAATCGCTTCAGTTGATGATTTAGCTGGCAAGACAATCGGTGTTCAGACAGGTACAACTGGTGATATCTACTGTACAGACGAATTCGGTCAGGACAACGTAAAGCAGTTTGCAAACGGTGCTTTAGCTGTTGCAGCTTTACAGAACGGTCAGGTTGACTGTGTTGTTATCGA
>JAZSHE010000082.1:0-5540 GCA_045533085.1 Ruminococcus sp. | reverse complement strand
CTTCGGGTTGAATAAACTCTCCGCTCTCGTCAGGACCTCTGCTTTTCAGCGATTCTGACATTTCGAAAAGCGCGTTTTTTCTTTCTCTCAAATCAACCGTGTTATCAAGCCATCCGGCAATTCCACACATAATGTTACCTCCGTTTTGTTTTTGTGTTACTTAAAGAATTCAGAAAACATACCGCAGTCAGTATCAGCGCACAGCATCCGAAAAGACCGCTGGTTGTTTCTGCACTCACATTGTCTACTGTTGAAAAAACCTCACTGTTAGGTTTAATCAGTATGACTAAAATATATGTAACAACCGATGCTGTTATGCCTTGTACAATTCTAATAAAGAAAAATAACAGTTTATTTATTCTTATATTTTTCAAAGCAGAGAAAATCTGGAAATGTACACATAACCCCGAAAAGCCTACAGCAAAAGCGACGAGATACAGCGGATATTTGTTGCACATTCTGTTGCACGCTGTTGTGACCTCCAGCATACACGTCAGCGCATCACATAAAATCGGGTAGTCTTTAAGTACAGATTCGCACACGGATATTACTGAGCAGAACACGATAACCATAGCGCACATATTGGCTGTTGCTTTTATCGAGTCCTCTACAGTTTCGACCAGACTCTGTTTCTTTGAACAGCAGCTTACTGTTATATAGTCGTTTTTTATTTTGTAGCATCTGCCGACTATTAACGATACAACAAAAAACGCTACTATCTGGGACACAAACAGTATTATTCCAGAGCTTTTGTCTGACAGCAAAGCACCACCGACAAAGTTGAGTACAAATCCCGGTCCGGAGTTTACTGCAATCAACGAAAGTTTTTTAGCTTGTTCTTCGTTGATTTTACCGTTTTGATACAACGAGCTTACGCACCTCGCACCAACAGGATATCCTCCGATAAGCGACATGATAACTGCCGATGCTCCTTGCTTTGGTATACCGAAAAGTCTGGCGGAAATACCACCCAGCAGCTTTGACAAAATATCACTGAGCCTGCTGTTTGCGACATATTGTGCAATAACCATAAATATAAATAAAGAGGGTATAAGCACAGTAAAGCAAAAGGAAAGCCCGTTGAGTATCCCTTTGGATATCACGTTAGAGTATTTCACAGCGCAGAATACGGTTATAACAGCACACAACAGCGTTATTGTGTTCAGTGCCGAGTTTTTTAATCTGTCTTCATTTTTAAACCACATCATGTATCACCGATAATATATATGAATGTTTTTACATAAAAATAATAATGAATGGGGGAATAAAATGAGAAAATCAAAAGAACATCACAATGCCGTAAACAAAAGTCGGGATAACCTGATGAACGGGCTGTTTTCTGATACACCGGAATTTTCTTTTTACGGCAACACAGAGGTTGTTATCGAAGGTAGCAAAGGTGTGCTGGAATACAGCGAGGAACTGATTCGCATCAATACAACTACAGGACTTGTATGTTTTGAGGGCAGAGGACTCAACTTGAAGTGCATTTCGCCCTCAGAGCTTATCATAAGCGGGTTTATTACAAACGTATCTTTTGTGTTGTAGGTGAGTTTATGTTGCTTTCGATACTTCGATGGCTCAAAGGGTATGTGTGGTTTGATATCAAAGGCAGATATCCTGAGAGGTTTATAAATGTTGTTGTAAAAAACGGTCTTTCTGTGTGGAACACAGGAAGAAAAAATGACGATCTGTGCGCCTGCATGTACATAAACGACTACAAACACATCAGAAAATATGCGAAAAAGGGCAGAGTAACGCTGAAAGTTACAAAGCGTAGCGGCTTTCCGTTTTTTGTAAAAGAGCACAAAAACAGAGTTGGTGTAATAGTCGGGTTAGCGGTTTTTATAGCAGTTGTTGCGATTTTGTCAAACTTTGTGTGGACGATAGAGATATCAGGACTTCAAACAATCAGCGAAGCACAGGTGCTGAGTTCGCTTAGCAAAAACGGACTTTACATCGGCAGATATAAAAACAACGCGAGCTTCAAGGTGATAACGAGAGATACGATGCTCGATATAAGAGATATCGGCTGGATGTCGATAAACGTGGTTGGCAGTCACGCCAGTGTTGAAATAAAAGAAAAAGCCAAGTCGCCAAAGATTGATGACTATCTTCAGCCTGCAAATGTAAAAGCAAGTCGTGATGGGTTGATAGTAAAGATGAACGTAAGCGAGGGTGAGAAGCTGTTTGACAGCGGTTCTGCTGTTGTAAAAGACCAGCTCCTTGTCAGCTCGGTGGTTGAAGATATGCTCGGGGGAGTAACTCTTGTCAGAGCTGACGCTCAGGTTATAGCACAAACAAATCGTAGTGAAACATTCACTATCCCGAAATCGGTTGATACCACCAGCTATGATTTGCCACAAAAGCGATATATGTTTGATATACTTTCTCTGAAAATCCCGCTGTCATTTTCTTTTGCTGATGACAGCGGTTGCCTTATCAGATATGATAAGAAAGCCGTTGAGTTGTTTGATACTGTGTTGCCGCTTTCTGTCACCACCCAGACTCTGTACACTGAAAATACTAGTAAAAAAATACTGTCCGAAAAAGAAGCCGAGGAGACACTGAGGCTTTTATCTTTGCTGTACGAAGCTTTCGAGCTGGAAGATTGCACCGTGCTAGACAGAAAATACGAGCTGTCACAGACAGATGGTTGTTATGTGCTCAAAACAAACTTTTCGTGCGAAGAAGACATCGCGTATCAGCAGGATATAAACATTGAAAAAGCTTTTACTGACTCGTCTGAAGCCTATAGCGATACGTCTGATAAATAGCTGTTTGTTTTTATTTTGATAATGTGATATAATACCTGAGTATGAAACTCGCAGAAAGAGGGATAATATGAAAATATTATGTATCGGTGATGTTGTCGGAACTGTCGGATGCAATTTTTTGCGAAAAACTTTGCCGAATTTTAAAAAACTCAAAGGTATCGACCTTGTGATTTGTAACGGTGAGAACAGCGCGGACGGAAACGGAGTGTTGCCGGTGTCTGCTGACCATCTGTTCACAAGTGGTGTGGATGTCATCACACTTGGTAACCATTCTTTTCAGCGCAAGGAAATTTACCCTTATCTTGATGATAACGAGTTTATTGTGAGACCATGCAATTTTCCGTCACCATCAACTCCGGGCAGAGGCTACTGTACCGTGGATATGGGCAGAACTTCTGTGACAGTAATCAACGTGATGGGTCAGGAATTTATTGATATAAGATGCGAGAATCCTTACTACTCAATTGACGAGATTCTGAAAAAGGTTGACTCGAAAATCATAATTGTTGATATGCACGCTGAAACAACAAGCGAGAAAAAAGCTATGGGGTACTATCTTGATTCCAGAGTTTCAGTGTTTTTTGGAACTCACACTCACGTCCAGACAGCGGACGAATGTGTGTTAAAGGGCGGTACGGGATATATCACCGATGTCGGTATGACAGGTCCTGTCGAATCAGTGCTGGGTGTGAAAAAGGAGATTATTATCAATCGTTTCAAAACAAAGCTTCCTGAGCGTTTTGAAAATGCCGAGGGGCCGTGTATGCTCAACTGCGTATTGTTTGATGTTGATGAAAAGACAGGAAAGACGATAAATGTCGAACGCTTTGATTTGAGATAGTACTTTTTTATACAATACTTGTTGAGTTTTCAACGATTATCGGCATATTGCCGAAAAGCTTACAAATAGCTTGCTATGTATTTCCATTTGTTGTATAATGCAATCAATGTATAATGCTATAAGTTTGTACGTTTATATCCTAAAAAATAACCGATGGTAAAAACAAAGGATGTGTATTAAATGATTAACGGTCAGATTCTGAAGCAGGCAATCATTTCTGGTGCCAACAACATTTGCTCACAGAAAGCTAAAATCAACGATCTCAATATTTTCCCTGTTCCTGATGGTGATACAGGTACAAATATGTCGATGACAATTATGGCTGCTGTAAAAGAGCTCGAAAAGCTCGACTGCGACGATGCTGGCGTAGTTGCAAAGAAAACAGCTTCTGCTATGCTCAGAGGTGCAAGAGGTAACTCTGGTGTTATCACTTCACTTTTCTTCAGAGGCTTTTCATCAGGTCTTGAAGGTAAAACAGAGGCTAGCGGTAAAGACCTTGCCAACGCATTAAAGCTTGGTGTTGACGCTGCATACAAGGCTGTTATGAAGCCAACAGAGGGTACAATGCTCACAGTAGGTCGTATGGCTGCTGAGGCTGCAGTTGAAGCTGCTGCTGACACTGATGACGCTGTTGAAATCTGGGAAGTAGTATGCGAGGAAGCTCAGCGTGCTCTTGACCTCACTCCAACAATGCTCCCTGTTCTTAAGAAAGCAGGCGTTGTTGACGCTGGCGGTAAGGGTATCCTTGTTATCTTCGAGGGTATGCTTTCTGTTATCCGCGACGGTGTTGTTGTTGAAGCTACTGAGGTAGCTGCTGACGACGAAGAAGGCGAAGAAGATGCTTTCAGAAGTGCCGCTGCTGAGTTTGACGATGATATCACTTTCACATATTGTACTGAGTTTATCGTTGGCCGTGATGCTGAAATCGCAACAGAGCCAAACGAGCTCAGACTTTTCCTTGAGACAATCGGCGACTGCGTAGTTGTAGTTGACGACGAGGAAATCATCAAGGTTCACGTTCATACAGAACAGCCTGGTGACGCACTGAAAAAGGGCCTTGAGTTTGGTTCACTTTTAACCGTTAAGGTTGAGAATATGAAAGAACAGCACAAGCAGGCTAAGGCTGACAACGCAAAGAAAGCTCCAAAGAAAAAGAAGCTCGAAGTAGCAGAGCCTACAGAAAAATTCGGCTTTGTTGCTGTTGCAGCGGGCGATGGTGTTACTGACCTTTTCTCACAGCTTGGTTGTTCACAGGTTGTGTCAGGTGGCCAGAGCATGAACCCATCAACAGATGACATCTATGCTGCTGTTATGGCTACTCCTGCAAAGACAGTCTTCGTTCTTCCTAACAACAAGAACATCATTATGGCTGCTGAGCAGACACAGGCTATCGTTGAGGACAGAGAAGTAATTATCGTTCCTACAAGAACTATCCCACAGGGTATGTCTGCGATGCTCGTGTTTGACCCTGATGCTGACGCAAAGACAAACAAAGAAGCTATGCTCGAAGCAGCTTCAGGTGTTGCTACAGGTCAGGTAACTTACGCAGCAAGAGACTCTGAGTTTGGTATGAAGAAAATCAAGGAAGGCGAGATTATCGCTCTTGAAAACGGCAAACTCACAGTTACTGACAAGTCTATCGAAAAGGCACTCTACAAGCTCGCTAAGAATATGATTACAAAGGATAAGTCTTTTGTTACTCTCATCAGCGGTGAAGATGTGTCAGAAGAAGACGCACAGCATGCGTATGATCTTCTCTGCGATAAATTCGGCGATGACGTTGACATCACTTATGTTGCTGGCGGTCAGCCAATTTACTATTACATCTTGAGTGTAGAATAATTATTATCAGGCGGCGAGTTCTTCGCCGCCGTTTGTTTATTTTGAGTTTTATGGAGGGATAAAATGTCGCTGTATGATAT
>JAZSHE010000124.1:0-8784 GCA_045533085.1 Ruminococcus sp. | reverse complement strand
ACCAGCAAGCAGCCACTCCTTGGCTCACAGAACGACATGGCTACGATCCGACTTCAGAACAGAGTTGTAAGACGTGACGAGCTCAAAATCGGATTCTGGGCAAAGCTTCTTTCAAAATTCGCTTCACATCCTGACACAGGTGTTGGTGTTGGCGAAACTATCAAAATGCAGTACGCTATCACAAAATGCGGTTTACTCAAAGTCCTTTGGGCATCATTTGCCGGTGGTATATGCAAGATTTTCGGCAAGCGCGGTGTGTTCTACGAAATCGTTGGCAGCGATGTTGCTGGTCTTGATGGTTTCTACGATCACGTATGGAGCGAGTACCGCGACATCGGTATCGAAAACCCTGAAAACCCATCAGGTGTTTGTGATGAAATCAAAGAGAAACTTGGCATTTCTTGTATGATTGTTGACGCAAATGACTTAGGTCAGGAGATTCTCGGCTACTCATCTGATATCAAGCTTACTGAAGAAGAACTCCTCGGTCTCATCAAGGACAACCCTACAGGTCAGGGTCAGCAGACAACTCCGCTCATCCTCATCCGCAAAAAGCAGTAATTTATTTTTAATCTTGTAAGAACAAGTGCACCCATCGCTATTTCAAATACTTACAAAACTACAAACACACATTAAAGCAGGACTGTTTTCACAGCCCTGCTTTTTTGATAAATTCTTCTTTTGTAAAAAGCTTTAAGTATGGATAGTTTTTTTGCAACAGCGACAGTTGTGTTTTGTGATAGTCATCAAGGTTGTCTCTGATGCAGATTATGTTGTCAAGTTTTAGTTTTTTTGATTTTGCCACCATACTTCGTACAGCAAACTCAAGGTCGACGCTTTCTTCGTTTTTTGGAAACAACACAAGACACACGCGGTCGTTTCTGAGTTCTGTCATTTTGTAGTAAATTTCAAAAACGATGTACGATACTCCGACAATCGCCAGAAATGACAGCAGCACAAAAAACACGATTTTCATTTTATCACCTCGGTATATGATATTGAAAAAATCCAAATTGGTGACGAATAACCGAGTTTTTGTAGTTCATAATAATTGTGGTGCATATATGATATGCCCAAAAATTAAGAGGTGAACAAAATGGACAACACTTATGCAAACCGCAGTATCCACTGCACTGTAAACAACTGTAAGTTCCACAACGACAAGGAAAACTACTGCTCACTTGACAGTATCAACGTGTCAACACACGAAAAGAACCCAACAAAGGTCGAGTGTACTGACTGTGCAAGCTTTATGTGCAAGGACAACTGCAAAGGCTGTATGTAACAAAAGAAAAGCTAGAAGCAAAAAAGGCGGAGCACTTGTGAAAGTGCTTCGCCTTTTGTTTTTTCGCAGCAATATCCGTCATTTTTTCTTTTTGAACTGGATACGATACGACACCCACAGCATCAGCTTTTCAGGAGTAAACCTGAGCAAAAATTTTCCTGCTTTCATCATAAAACCAGGTATAACAATCAGCTTTTCCTTGAGCGCTTTATCGACCGCAAGCTTTGCGACATCTTCGCTCTTAAGATTACCCATAACAAAGCCAACGTTCGCAATATCCAAAAACTCCGTCTTGATAGGACCCGGACAGAGAATCGAAATTTTTACATTACTTTTCTTCTCTTTCAATTCCTGATAAATCGCCTGACTTAATCTATACACATAGTTCTTCGTAGCATAGTAGGTATTGAGCAGCGGACCAGCCATAAACGATGCTGACGACGCAACATTGAGGATGATACCGCTGTCACGGGATACAAAATCGTTCAAATACAGCTTTGTGAGTATGTGCAAAGCTGTAACATTTGTATCAATCATTCTAAGTTCAGTGTCAAGGTCAGTTTCCACGAACTCACCCGCCAAACCAAAACCCGCGTTGTTTATCAGCATATCAATATGTACGCCTTTTGTTTGTTCGTACACCTTAAAACACTCATCTCTGTCTGACAAATCAGCCGTAATGCACATAACATCAACATCTTTAAGCTCCTCTTTAAGCTCAAGCAAACGCTCAGTGCGTCGCGCAACAATAACCAAATCCCATCCTAAAGTTGCAAGATATCTCGCCATATCTCTGCCTATTCCTGATGATGCACCCGTAATCAATGCTCTCATAATATACAATCCTCTCTCCAAAGATATTTATCTAAATTCACTTTGCCGTCTATGACTTCTACACCCTCGTTTTGCAACAAACGAATCTGTTCATTTTCTCCGCCAAATACAAACGCTTTTGCAACCCTGCCCTCACGATTCACAACTCTGTGACACGGAATCAGACTCTGGTCAGGGTTATTGTGCAGAGCATAACCGACAACTCTCGCCCACCGCGGATTGCCCGCAAGTTTCGCAACCAAGCCGTAGGTTGCAACCTTACCTTTTGGTATCTGGCTGACCGCGTTGTAAATTTTATCAAATGTGCTTTCCACAAAATCACCCTATATTATTATTCTAATTACGAACTATATTATACCATGTGTGACTTTATCCATGATAGTATTTCTTCATATTTCATACTACCGTCAGCGACTTTTAACCCCAGATTAACAACATCTTCATTTGTAGCGCTTACGTGCACTGCGTTGAGTTCTAAAAAGCTGAGCATCACATACACACCGATACGTTTATTTCCATCCACAAAAGCGTGATTAGAAACTAACGAGTGACCAAGCTTAGCGGCTTTTTCTTCTTTTGTGGGATACAGCTCAACCGAATCAAATGTAGCAAAAGCACTCTGCACAGCAGAATCGAGAAGTCCCTCATCTCTCACACCAACGCTTCCACCTGTGGCTCGTGCCATCAACTGATGTAACTGCTTAACTTTTTCCTTACTTAACTTTATCATTTTGCAAGCTCCTTAAATGCTACTAAATACCTCTCTAGAATTCTTTTGGCTACTACATCAATTTTTTCGTCATCAGTCATATCAAGCAAGTAATTACTGTTTTCCATATCAACCACAAGGTACTTAGGCTTGTTGTTCTTAAACACAACAGCCTCGCCTTCTCTGTCAACAGTTCTTGCCACTGCTGAAAAATTCTGGTTCGCCTGTGTCATTGAAAAAATAGTATCTGTTTTTATGTACATATTACCACCCTTTATTTATACAACGAATTCATCCTATTTACTATTATATACACAAAGATTTTTTTGTCAATAAGAGAACAGTTTCACTTTCACAATCAATAATCAAGCTTATATTCTACGTAGCAGTCAGGGAGCACTTCGCATATTTATCGCACTAGTAAAACACAAAAACAAAAGGGAAGTTTTTTGCACTCCCCTTTTTATATATTATTTTCTTATTCTGTTTAACTCAAAACGCGCATTACAGCTTTCAGCTACACTCTTTGAGTGGCTGACAAGTATGACACATTTCCCCTGTTTTGCAAGAGAACAAAAAATCTCCATAATTTCGCTCTGAGTTTCTTCGTCAAGATTTCCTGTCGGCTCATCAGCAAGAATAATCTGAGCGTCATAAGACAACGCTCGTGCTATTGCAACACGCTGTTGCTGACCACCTGAGAGCTTTAACACTCGGCGATTTGCTTCATCCTCATCAAGACCCACGCTTTTAAGCAAATCAAGAGCCTTTGCTTTTTTCTCTTTTGAGTTACCTTTGACTCCTGCGATATCCATCGACAGCACAACATTTTCAAGTGCTGTGAACTTAGTAATAAGGTTAAAGCTCTGGAAAATTACTCCGATGTACTTACTGCGGTACTTGTACTTATCAATCCCTTTAATATCCTCGCCGTTATACAAAATACTACCACCTGTGGGTGAAGCAAGACCAGAGAGGATTGACAGCAATGTTGTTTTTCCTGCACCTGATTTACCAACGATGCAGTATGTTTTCCCTTTTTCGAAATCCATCGTAACACCCTTCAAGACAGGAGTTTTGCCGTACGAAAAGTCGATATTATTAAGTGATAATACAGCCATTTTACTCCCTCCTTAATCTCGGTTAGACAGAATTTTCAGCGGTTCATAACGCATAACAAACAGCATCGAAACCGCACCTGACACCAGCGTCAGTCCAACAGCTATCAAAAGCATCTGGAACACAACAGTTAAGTTCATCGCTGAGTTTATCTCTGTGACATAATCAGTCACAGCTCCCATACCAGGCATTTTATTCATAAAGCCGTCCTGTGGCATTTGATGTGCAGAATCTCCGCCAGGCATATCAGGTGGAGTAGGCATACCACCTATGTTGTTTTCTCTGCCAAAGTTTTCGTCGATTCTGTCAGACTGCTGAGTCTGAGCTGTGGTCTGATTTTCAAGCAGTGCGTTAGTAACAGGCACAGCAGACACGCCACCGATGATGATTCCGATAATTACAGCACAGATTGTAACAAGAAAAATTTCTGTCATAAACTGCAGTGCCACCTTACCTTTTTTCATACCCATAGCTGTCAGCACACCAATCTCGTACTTACGCTCACGGACATTGAAAATATTAAGCACAACTAAAATCACCGCACCGATGATAAGTATTACAACAAGGAAGTAAAACGCCATTGTGCTGAGTGTTTCAAGCGGAACAAGACTCTGCTCATAGGATGAAACATCAGAAGATGAAACAACATAATTTTCATCAAGTCCAAGCTCGTAAACTTCCTCGCAGAAAACTTCGTAACCTTCAATATCAGCGAAAGTGTATGAAGCATTGAGAGAACTTCTCAAAGCCACAGAGCTATCGCTGGAATTTTTCTCGCTACTGCTGTCAGCGATACTTCGCAAAGCATTATAGCTCATATAAATCTCGTTTGCTGGGTCACTCATTGTAAAGCCGAACTGTGAGCTCATATCGCCCTGTTCAGTTGTTTTTTTATAAACACCCACAACCTTTAAAGTATACTTTTCATCCTCGTTTTCAGGATTACAAACTACTACTTCATCGCCTACACCAAGCTCATTGTAAGTTGCAAGCTCCTGAGAAATGATACACTCCAAATCAGATGTACCCTCAGCAAACACTGCTCCCTCAACAATAGATGCAGTGCCGTTTTTGAAGTCAGTCATGGCAGAATCTGATGAGTAGCCCACAACAGTGAACTCACCCATATTCATATTTCTTCCGCCCATATTGTTCATATCACCCATACCGCCCATTTGTGGCATCATAGGGTTGTTATTAAAGCTTTCAGCTTCTGTTGCTGTCTTAGTGTTGCTTGAACTCTCCTGTGTGGAACTGTTGCTCACAGGAGAAAAACTATCGGTACCGTTGAAGTAAGCAGTCAACGTGTAATAAAAATCTTTAACAGTCGATGCAGATGCATAGGTTTTATATTCATCAAGTGACAGCGACTCCATCTCACCCATCATATTTTTAAACGAATCGCGGTCAAACTCGCCGTCAGGTTTTGCGGGTGGTTCTCCGTTTTCTCTGTTTCCACGGTCCATACCACCAAAATCCTGCATCAATGCCTGTCTGTCATAAGACAAAGAAGCAGTAATTGATAGTCCACTCAACGTTTCTTCTCTTGCGTTCATACTCGCCTGACGGATAGACAGACCAATACAGCTTGACACAGCAATCACCAGCACGATGATACCAATCAGCACATTTCTGCCTATAGAACGGCTGATACAACGCAACGCGTTTTTAATAATGTACATAGCTTTTCCTCTCTCGCAATACTGATAACACTAAAAAAGCAAAACAGCAAATCAACCACGAACAAGTTTTGCAACAGACTCACAATGTGCTGTTCGTGGGAATAAATCAAACGGCGTTATTTCTTTTACAGAATATTGAAGCTTTTCAAAAAGCTTCAGATCTCTGCCAAGTGTTGCAGGGTCGCACGAAACATAAACAACACGTTGTGGATTCATCTGGGCGATTGTATCAATCAACTCAGGAGTCAACCCTTTTCTTGGCGGGTCAACAATAACGACATCAGGCTTTACTCCCTCTTTTTCAAGCTCTGCTGCGGCTTTTTCTGCATCGCCGCAAATGAAACGTGCATTTGTGATACCATTGTTTTCTGCGTTAACCTTTGCGTTTTCAATCGCTTTGTCAATAATCTCAACGCCGATTAACTCTTTGCAACTTTTCGCCATAGAAAGACCAATTGTACCGGTACCACAGTAGAGGTCGATGAGCACCTCATCGCCTGAAAGCTCAGCGTACTCTCTCGCCTTTTCGTAAAGTCGCTGAGCCTGAGTGCGATTCACCTGATAAAACGCAAGTGGCGACAGCTCAAACCTCAGTCCGCACAACTCATCCGTAATGCTATCTTTACCGAAAACTGTGATGTTTTCATTTCCTAAAATAACGTTGGTTTTAGCCTTGTTAACGTTTATCACAATACTTTTGACCTCTGGATATTTTTCTGTTATAGAATTAAACAATTCTTCCTGATGATCAAATCTCCTGCCGTTAACAACAAAACATACCATCACCTCGCCTGTTCTCTCCCCGATACGAAGATACAGGTGACGGATTTTGCCTTTATGCTTTTCTTCGTTATATACAAGATAACTGTACTTTGTGATGAACTCTTTAAAAGTATCTGAAATCTGTGTGAAAATTTCAGGAGACAACAGACAATCGTCACACGGCGCTATACGATGAGAATGACGTGAGTAAAAACCCATCTCAACCTTGCCCGACTTTGAAAGTCCAACAGGAATCTGGGCTTTGTTTCTGTATCGGTCAATCCCATCATCATACGCTCCTACGATATTTTTGACCTTACCGCCGTCCACTTTACCGATTCTGGTCACAGCATCGTACACCTTTTTATGCTTAATCTTAAGTTCAGAATTATAGCTGATATGACGATAAACACAACCACCGCAACGCGATGACACCGGACACACAGGGTCAACTCTGTCCGCGCTCTTTTCAATAATCTGCTCTATTTTTCCGTAACACAGATTCTTCTTAACTTTCAGTATACGCACATCGCAGACGTCACCCACCGCAGTATCAGGCACAAAAATAACCACACCGTCGCTCTTTCCTACACCGCTTCCGTCAGATGTCATATCCACTATTTCCAATCTGATGATATCATTTTTATTCAAATTATCAGTCCTTTTTAGTATTTACACTCAAAATTATACAGTAACAAGTGCGTTTATTTTTCTATATAATAAAAAAGTAGTAACAAATTTGAAACAGATGTTTATTTTTTATACATAAAACATTATAATACTTTTGTAATTGATAATGTAAGGGGCAACGATTATGAACTACGATAACTTGCTTGATAATATTAAAAAGATTCACTTCATAGGAATCGGTGGCTCGGGTATGTGTCCGCTGGCTGAAATTCTTCACAGCGAGGGTTTTGAACTCACAGGTTCTGACTGTAACGAAAGCGACACTTTAGAGCGTATCAAAACATACGGAATTCCCGTTTTTATGGGTCACAAAGAAGAAAACATCACGGATCAGGAATTGGTTGTTTACACAGCGGCTGTAAAGCAGGATAACCCTGAACTTGTTAAAGCTAAGGAGCTTAACATTCCTTGCCTTGAGCGTTCCATTATGCTCGGCATTGTAACACGCAGATACAACCGTTCAATTGCTGTATCAGGTACTCACGGCAAAACCTCAACAACTGCTATGCTTTCACAGGTACTCATCGGCAGTGGTTTTGATCCATCAGCTATCATCGGCGGTAAATTACCATTCATCGGTGGCAACTCATACGTTGGAAGTAGTGATATCATCGTGTGTGAGGCTTGCGAGTATGTTGACACATTCTTAGAGCTCACACCATACATCTCAATCATTCTTAACGTTGACGCTGACCACCTTGACTACTTCAAGGATTTAGACCACATCAAGCGTTCTTTCAATAAATTTGCTAAACAGACAACGGGTGCTCTTGTTATCAACGGCGACGACGAAAACACAGTTGATGCTGTTAAAGATGTCGACCTACCAAAGGTGACATTCGGATTCAACGATACAAACGATTACTACGCTCAAAACCTGAGAACTCAGGGTGCGTTCTCAACATTTGATTTTATGAGCAAGGGCGAAAAGCTGTGCGAAATCGAGCTTGTAGTACCTGGCAACCATAACATCTACAACTCTCTTGCCGCTGCTGCAACTGCCGCTTATCTTGGCGCAACACCAAAAGAAATCGCGGAGAATCTCCACAAGTTCACAGGTGTTCATCGACGTTTCGAGATTCTGGGCAAACCACAGGGCATCACTGTTGCCGATGATTTTGCTCATCATCCAACAGAGCTGACAACCACACTCAACGCGGCTATAAATATGGGTTTCAACACAGTATGGGCAGTATTCCAGCCACATACATTCTCCCGTACAGCGATGCTTTTAGACGACTTTGCAAAAGCGCTGTCAATCCCTGACAAGGCTATCATCTCTGAGATTCTGCCAGTAAGAGAAACAAACACCTACAACATCTACAACACCGACCTTGGCGCAAAGGTTGATGGCTCAGTTTGCATTGATACATTTGAGGATATCACAAAGTACATCTGTGAAAACGCAAAAGAAGGCGACCTTGTACTCACAATGGGTGGCGGCAACGTATATATGTGTGCTAATATGATTCTCAAAGCACTTTCAACAGAAGAGTAATATAAACTAACAGGCGGTCAATGACCGCCTGTACTTTTATAACTTACACATCAAAAAGGACAGTTCGTTTTGAACTGTCCTTTTTTAGTTTATTCACTTATGAAAACGCATTGTTGTAATGTTTGCTCGTAATTTTAACGAAAGGTAGAAAACGAAAAAACGGAGCAGAGCTGCAACTTATTCAAAAAGGTGCGAAATGCGCTTG
>JAZSHE010000103.1:0-2275 GCA_045533085.1 Ruminococcus sp. | reverse complement strand
TTATGAAGCTGCAACCGCTGATCTCAACGATGTTAATATGATTGACCCGTTCCATCTTGAAGCGTATGGTGAAACAACGGTTAACTATAATCGCGATATTGAGATTTTCCCTGTGCTTAATACTATTTTTGAGCAGATTCTCGGCGAATCTCCGTACAAGTCACCTACAGATATGGGTGTGAATATGGTTGGTAAGTGCATTGTTGATAATGACGCTGTTGTTGAGGCGGCTAATCAGGAGATTATCCGCAGATATTACAACGCTATGTGCAATAACAAGAAGGGGAATTCGCCTGATAACGAGGTGTACGCTCTTGAACTCATTATGAAACAGTCAAAGCTCGATAGCTCGTTCAGAAAGGTTATTGCTCCTGCTCTTGAAAAAGCAGAGCAGACTAATGCCCCTGCTGCAGCTATCGAACTCAGCGATGGTACAATTGTAACAGGAAAAACATCTGAACTTCTTGGTGCGTGTGCAGCTATGCTTCTCAATGCTTTGAAAATTCTTGGCAATATAGATGATAGTGTACACTTGATTTCTCCTGAGGTTATCGGTCCTATCCAGCAACTTAAGGTTAATCATCTTGGAAACGTCAATCCACGACTTCATATCGACGAGGTGTTGATTGCGTTGTCGATTTCTGCTGCTACAAGCCCTGAGGCTCAAAAGGCACTTTCACAGCTTGAAAAGCTCAGAAATTGTGAGGCGCATTCATCTGTTATTTTGTCACAGGTGGATACTATGATGTTCAAAAAGCTTGGTATCAATCTTACTTGTGAGCCTTGCTATCAGACTAAGAAATTATATCAGAAATAATTTTGTGGCACTCTCTTGTGAGGGTGCCATATTTTGAGGTTTTTATGAAAAACAATAGTAAAGCAAAAATACTGCTGGCATCAGCGTTTTTTATATGGGGTTCAATCGGTATATTTGTGAAAATGATACCGCTTAATAGTGGGGTGGTAGCGTTTGATCGCTCCATTGTTGGTATGCTTTTTCTGATTCTTGTTAAAGCTGTAATGCACAAAAAGATGGATGTAAACTCACTCAAAGGTAATTTTGTAGAGCTTTGCATCAATGGCGCTTTGCTTGGTCTTAACTGGATTTTGCTTTTTGAATCTTACAATTATACAAGCGTAGCGACATCGACGATTTGTTATAATCTCGGGCCTATGCTTGTGGTTCTGGCATCTCCGCTTGTGTTCAGAGAAAAACTGACGGTAGTTAAACTTTGTTGCGTTATGACTGCTCTTTTTGGCGTTGTGTGTGTATCCGGAGTGTTTGAACAAAGTGGAGTGAGTAGCCGTGATTTGATTGGCGTAGCATTTGGTGTGGGTGCAGCTGTTGTTTATGCTATAACAGTAATCATCAACAAGCGTCTTGATAAAATAGATCCGCTTGATAAAGCGATTACACAGTTTGCGTCATCCACTATTGTTATGTTTATTTACTGTTTGTTTACAACAAAGGCGAGTGAACTTGAATTTTCACTGGTAACTATCATATTGCTTGTTGTAGTTGGTGTAGTACATACAGGTGTGACATATACGCTGTATTTTAAGTCGCTGCCTGATGTTACAAGCCAGAATGTAGCTATATTTGCATATATAGATCCTGTTGTTGCTGTTGTTTTGTCGGCGCTTGTTCTGAGAGAAAAATTAAGTGTTTCAACCCTTGTCGGTGCAGTTCTCGTCATCGCTTCTGCGATATTCAGCGAAATATATGATAATAAGCAAAAGAAACGAACAAAGCTAGGGTAATTTATATATTTTGACAAAAATTTATCAATTGGTAAATACTACTTGATTTATATTGCATTTAGTAGTAGAATAATAGAGGTATATACGTTGGTATAATCCAAAGTTAACACATTTTTAGGAGGTAATTCCAATGGCAGTAAAAGTAGGTATTAACGGTTTTGGTAGAATCGGTAGACTTGCATTCAGACAGATGTTCTCAGCAGAGGGTTATGAGGTTGTTGCTATCAACGATCTTACAGCTCCTAAGATGCTCGCTCATCTTCTCAAGTACGATTCAGCTCAGGGCAAGTACGCTCTTGCTGATAAGGTAGAGGCTAAAGAGAGCTCTATCGTTGTAGACGGTAAGGAAATCACAATTTACAAAGAGCCTGATGCTAACAACATCCCATGGGGTGAGCTCGGTGTAGACGTAGTTCTCGAGTGTACAGGTTTCTACTGCTCAAAAGAGAAGTCAATGGCACACATCAACGCAGGTGCTAAGAAGGTTGTTATCTCTGCTCCTGCAGGCAACGAC
>JAZSHE010000151.1:0-1894 GCA_045533085.1 Ruminococcus sp. | reverse complement strand
ATTCCTTTTGTTCAGTACACCCTTGCAGTAATTGTTGCAGCATACCGTGAATTTTCATCGAGAGTGAAGCTTCTTTCGTCAAATGATTTATCAAAGCCAGAAAGAATACGCGAAATCATTAAAGAAACACTTGGAACAATTAAAAAAACAGAAATTATGAAAAAATGCCCCGATATAAGTCAGGTAACGGTGCAAAGAGCGCTTAATGACTTATTGAAGAGTGGAGAGATCCTCAAAATCGGCGGCGGAAGATATACAACGTATATGTGGAATCACGAAAAAGGAGAATAAAATGATTACAGGCGAACTTAAAAATAGAATTGACGGACTTTGGGACGTATTTGCAACGGGCGGACTTGTAAATCCGCTGGACGTAATCGAGCAGGTTACATATTTAATGTTTATTCACGATCTTGACGAAACGGATAACCTTCGCGCTAAGGAAGCGGTAATGCTCGGACTTCCTCATAAGAGTATTTTTTCAGATAAAGTTAAGGTTGGCGAGCGTGAGATTGACGGTCAGCAGCTAAAGTGGTCGGTGTTCCACGATTTTCCTGCCGGCAAGATGTATTCTGTCGTACAGGAGAGCGTGTTCCCGTTTATAAAGAATCTTCATGCAGACAAAAACAGTGCCTACTCCAAGTATATGGACGACGCTATCTTTAAACTGCCGACTCCGCTGGTACTCGATAAGGTAGTCACTGCCCTTGATGAAATCTATGCTATGATGAGCAGCTTGCAGTCAAGCGATGTGCGTGGCGATGTCTACGAGTACCTGTTGTCTAAAATCGCACAGTCGGGTCTCAACGGTCAGTTCCGCACACCACGCCATATTATCCGTATGATGGTTGAGCTTATGGATCCCACCGCTGATGATATTATCTGCGACCCAGCTTGCGGTACCTCAGGCTTTCTGGTATCGGCAGGTGAGTACCTGAAAGAAACTCGCAAGAACGAGATTTTCTTTAATGCTGCCAAGAAAGACCACTATATGAACACTATGTTCAACGGCTATGATATGGACAGAACTATGCTTCGTATCGGTGCCATGAATATGATGACACACGGCATCGACAACCCCATTATCGAGTACCGTGACAGCCTTTCTGACCAGAACCCCGACAAAAACAAATACAGCCTTATTCTCGCCAATCCGCCTTTCAAGGGCAGCCTTGACGCCGATACTGTGTCCGCTGATATACTGAAAATCTGCAAGACCAAAAAGACCGAGCTTCTTTTCCTTGCCCTTATGCTTCGTATGCTCAGGGTTGGCGGTCGCTGTGCATGTATCGTACCTGACGGCGTGCTCTTCGGCTCATCAACTGCACACAAAGCTATCCGCAAGGCTATCATCGAAGACAACCGACTTGAGGCTGTTATCTCAATGCCGTCAGGTGTGTTCAAGCCCTATGCAGGTGTATCAACAGGTATTCTCATCTTCACTAAGACAGGACACGGTGGCACAGATAATGTGTGGTTTTATGATATGACAGCCGACGGCTTCAGCCTTGACGACAAGCGTAGCCCCATAGCTGACAATGACATTCCTGATATTATTGAGCGATTTAAAAACCGTGATAAAGAGGCAGACAGACAAAGGACAGACAAGTCGTCTTTTGTACCGGTCAGCGAGATAAAGTCTAACGATTATGACCTTTCAATCAATAAGTACAAAAAGACAGAGTATGTCCCTGTGGAGTATCCGAGCACCCAGGAGATTATGGTAAACCTGCGTGAACTTGAAATGGAAATCGGGTCAGCGATGGACGAGCTTGAAAGACTGCTCGGCTTAGATTAAGTTAAATAAATTCGGATTTGTAGGGATGTTTATGGAGAAGATTTTATTAGAAGATTGTTGTGAAATTTTGGATTCAAAGAGAATACCAATAACTGC
>JAZSHE010000091.1:0-2478 GCA_045533085.1 Ruminococcus sp. | reverse complement strand
GACCGCTTGGCCTCCGACTTGGTGCAGTCATCAAGCGGGTTTGTCTTTATTTTGTGAGGAAATACTCCATCATTGTGTAGCCTTCGGCGATGTAGTTGCCAGATGCTTTTGATGAAGTCGGATCGTAGCCATGTCGTTCTGTGAGCCAAGGAGTTGCTGCTTGCTGTTGTCTTCCTAAGACCGCTTGGCCTCCGACTTGGTGCAGTCATCAAGCGGGTTTGTCTTTATTTTGTGAGGAAATACTCCATCATTGTATAGCCTTCTGCGATGTAGTTTCCTGATGCTTTTGAAGTAGCTTCTGTGAACTTTTCTGCGCCATTGATTTCATTCTTACTGCTGTAGATGAGGTATGGTACAGGATCAGAAGAATGAGTTTTGATGCACAGCGGTGTCGGATGGTCAGGACATACTAAAACTGCGAAATCATCGTATGAACGTAAGAACTCAACAACAGGAGCTAAAATCTTTTCGTCGATAATCTCGATAGCTTTTACTTTGTTTTCGGCTTCTCCTCTGTGTCCGCACTCATCAGGAGCTTCAACGTGGATATAAACCAAATCCTGACCGTTTTTAAACTCCTCGATAGCAGCTTCGCACTTGCCCTCAAAGTTTGTGTCAATGTAGCCTGTTGCACCATCAACATCAACTGAATGCATATCAGCACAGATAGCGATGCCCTTCAATAAGTCAACCGCAGAAATCATACTGCCCTTTTTGTTAAACTTATCCATAAAGCTGTCAAGTGCAGGCTTTGTGCCCTCTCCCCAAAGCCAGATTGAGTTAGCAGGACGTTTGCCACGCTTGATGCGTTCAAGGTTAACAGGGTGGTCTTTTAAAAGCTCGTAGCTTTTCTTCATCATATCATAAAGCTCAGCTACGTTATCGCCCTGTGGTATGTACTCTTTGATTGGTCTGTCTGTGATATCGTGTGGTGGTGTGAGATTGTGACCTTCAACGATACCGTTATCCCATACAAGACAATGTCTGTATGATACACCAGGGTAGTATGAGAATGTGTCGTTGCCGAGCTTTTCCTGAATATATTCAATCAGAATTTTAGCTTCAGCGGATGAGATATCATCAGCACAGTAATCAACCATTGTTTTGTCGCTGTATTGCGCTTCATCTGAAAGTGTTACGAGATTGCAACGGAATGTAACGTCAGTGCTCTTCAAATCAATGCCGATGCTGGCAGCCTCAAGCGGTGAGCGTCCTGAGTAATATTTCTTTGCGTCGTAACCAAGCACAGCAAGGTTAGCAACGTCACTGCCAGGCTTCATACCGTCCTGTACAGTTTTCACAAGACCAATTTCGCCCTTTTGTGCCAGAGAATCCATACAAGGCTTGTGTGCAAGCTCCATCGGTGTTTTATCGTTAAGTGCGGCAAATGGCAAATCAGCCATACCATCGCACAGCATTACTAAATATTTCATAATAGCATAACCTCCTCATTCAGGTTTTTTAACCTTCAAGCTCTCCTAAGCTGAGGCCCTTGAGATAAGCGTTGATAAATCCGTCAAGGTCACCATCCATAACAGCGTTAATGTTACCTGTTTCAAAAGAAGTACGGTGGTCCTTAACGAGTGTGTATGGCATAAATACATAAGAACGGATCTGGCTACCCCAAGCAATTTCCTTCTGAACACCCTTGATATCACTGATTTTGTCAAGATGCTCACGCTCTTTGATTTCAATAAGCTTTGATTTAAGCATACGCATAGCAACCTCGCGGTTCTGATGCTGGCTTCTTTCAACCTGACAGGAGCAAACAATACCTGTGGGAATATGAGTAAGACGAACAGCTGAAGAGGTTTTATTAACCTTCTGACCGCCTGCACCTGATGAGCGATAAACATCCATCTTAATATCCTCAGGAGCAATATCAACCTCAATGCTGTCATCGATTTCAGGCATAACCTCAAGAGAAGCAAAGGATGTATGGCGTCTGCCTGAAGCATCAAATGGAGAAACACGAACAAGGCGGTGAATACCACTTTCGCTCTTCATATATCCATATGCATTTTCGCCTTCAATAAGAATAACTGCTGATTTAAGGCCTGCTTCATCACCATCGAGGTAGTCAAGAGTTGAAACCTTAAAGCCGTGGCGCTCACCCCAACGGTTGTACATACGGAAAAGCATCTGTGCCCAGTCCTGAGCTTCTGTTCCGCCTGCACCTGCATGGAATGTGAGAATAGCATTATTGGAATCGTATTCGCCTGTGAGAAGAGTTGAGAGAGTCATAGCGTCAAGCTGTGAAATAAAGGAATCAACACTTTCGCTGCATTCGTCGAAAAGGCTTTCATCCTCTTCTTCGTTTGCAAGGTCAATAAGAGTTAAAGTATCCTCGAAGGATGCTTTGAGATCTTCATATGCTTTGATTTTGTTTTTAAGCGCTGCCATGTGCTGGGTGGTTTTCTGTGAACGCTGAATATCATCCCAGAAGCCGTCCTTTGCGCTTTCTTCTTCAAGCTCTGC
>JAZSHE010000252.1:0-8118 GCA_045533085.1 Ruminococcus sp. | reverse complement strand
GTACATTTTGGAGTGCATTAAAACAATCTACAGCGTGCACCACAAAAACGGTGATATTCGCAGAGTCAATGTTAATATCGCAGCGACAACAGTTGAAAACTACCGCAAGTTAAAGGAAGCAGGCATCGGTACATACATCCTGTTCCAAGAAACATACCACAAAGAGAGTTACTTAAAGCTTCATCCGACAGGACCAAAACATGACTACGATTACCATACCGAAGCCATGGACAGAGCTATGGAGGGTGGCATTGACGATGTTGGTTTGGGCGTACTGTTCGGACTTGAACTTTACAAGTACGAATTCGCAGGACTTATTATGCACGCTGAACACTTAGAGGCTGTTCACGGCGTTGGTCCGCACACAATTTCAGTTCCTCGAATCAAGAAAGCTGATGACATCGACCCTGACGCTTTCGACAACTCTATCTCTGACGAAATTTTTGCAAAAATCACAGCCTGCATCCGTCTTGCTGTTCCATACACAGGTATGATTATCTCAACAAGAGAAACAGAAGAGGTACGTTCAAAACTGCTCAACCTCGGTATTTCTCAGGTGAGCGGCGGTTCCCGTACTTCTGTTGGCGGTTATACTCAGGAAGAACGCCCGACAGACACAGAACAGTTTGATGTATCCGACCAGCGTACACTTGACGAAGTTGTAAAGTGGCTGATGGAAAACGGACATATTCCATCATTCTGTACAGCTTGCTACCGCGAGGGCAGAACAGGCGACCGTTTCATGAGTCTTTGCAAAAGTGGTCAGATTTTAAACTGCTGTCACCCAAATGCATTGATGACTCTGACCGAGTATCTCGAAGATTACGCAAGCGAAGAAACAAAGAAGGTCGGCTACGATCTGGTCAAAAAAGAACTGCTTCGCATTCCTAAAGACAGAGTGCGCGAAATCGCCGAAGCCAACATCAACGATATCATGAACTCTAACCGCAGAGATTTCAGATTCTAAGTATAAACGGAGGACATTATGAGCCTTAACAATACTCCATCTTCAGAACGACTGCATATCGGATTTTTCGGTATGCGAAACGCCGGAAAGTCAAGCGTAGTCAACGCTGTTACAAATCAGGAGTTGTCAGTTGTATCAGATGTGCTGGGTACCACCACCGACCCTGTAAAAAAAGCTATGGAGCTTCTTCCCTTAGGACCTGTTGTTATCATTGACACACCTGGTCTTGATGACGAGGGCACTCTGGGCGAAATGCGTGTACAAAAAGCCAAGGAGATTCTAGCTAAAACCGATATTGCAATTTTAGTTGTCGATGCACAAAAAAGTAAAAGCGATCTGGATAAAGAACTGCTCAAAATTTTCATAGAACGCAAACTTCCGCATATCGTGGTTTACAACAAAACCGATCTGATAACTGAGAAGTCAGAACTTAAAGAAAACGAGATTTACGTCAGTGCTCACACAAAAGAGAATATCAACGAGCTCAAAGAGCTGATCGCAAAAATCAGTAAGCTTTCAAAAAACCAGAAACCTCTGGTTTCCGATTTACTCACTGAGGGAGACCTTGTTGTGCTCGTCATTCCGATTGACGAAGCTGCCCCAAAAGGCAGACTCATACTACCACAGCAGATGGTAATGCGCGATATCCTCGACCACCACTGTATGTGCATTTGTACTCAGGTGGAACAGCTCACTGAAACACTGAATTCTCTCTCAAAAAAGCCAAAGCTTGTCATAACCGATTCTCAGGCTTTCGGCAAGGTTGCTCAGCTTACACCTGATGACATAACAATGACCTCGTTCTCTATCCTTATGGCACGCTATAAGGGGGATTTAAAATCCCTTATAAAAGGTGCGGCACAACTTTCCAATATCAAAACAGGCGACAAAATTCTTATCGCAGAGGGTTGTACTCACCACCGCCAGTGCAACGATATCGGCACAGTAAAGATGCCTGCATGGATTGAAAATTTCACAGATGCAAAACCACAGTATACTTTTGCATCAGGAGGAACATTTCCTGATGACCTGTCACAGTTCAAGCTGATTGTTCATTGTGGCGGCTGTATGCTAAACGAAAAAGAGATGAAATACCGTATGCAGAAAGCTGACGCCCAGAACATTCCTATCGTAAACTACGGTGTCGCTATAGCCCATATGCACGGAATCCTGAAACGCTCACTAGCCCCATTCCCTGACATTTTAAAACTCCTTTAAATAACAAAAAACGCTCACCCTGACTAAACTCAAGGTGAGCGTTTATCTTATGTTTTGATCAATCAAACTCTTCGAGGAGTGCGATGTTGTATTTCTCAATAGATGAAAAATCGTTGATTGTAAACGATGAATCAGCATAGTACCAAGGCTTTGATTCATAGTAAGCTCTGATTTTTGCAGTTTTAAAAACGTATCCGTTACGGGCATAAATCTCATTGATTGCATCCTGAGCATAGTCGCCAGCAGGAGAATAACCACTCATATATGACAGCGTTACAGCAATCTCATCCCTAGTAAGCTTACGGCTTGATGACTCAGGGAACACAAAATCTGACGCAGAGTACACATAATCCGGATGATAATGACCATAACCGTAGAAGTTGTTTATGACAGTTCCCGCATCATTCTTATTCATGGAGGTTTTATCCGAGGACGCTTCTACCGTAACTGTACACGAAGCCTCGATACCATTAGTGGAACTGCAAGCGATATTCGCAACACCAACTGAAACAGCGGTAACATAACCATCGCTGTTTACTGTTGCAACATCATTGTTAGAGGAAGTCCACTTCAAGCCACCTTTTGGGGCATCCACAGGAGTAACATTAGCGGTAATCTGTACAGTAGAACCCACTTTCACCTTTGTTGTTGTTTTATCAAGAGTAATCGCGGTGATTTCCTTGTCCTTAACCGTGATGTTAAAC
This sequence comes from Ruminococcus sp., assembly GCA_045533085.1. Lineage (GTDB taxonomy): Bacteria > Bacillota > Clostridia > Oscillospirales > Acutalibacteraceae > Ruminococcoides. The sequence continues at coordinate 5,229 of JAZSHE010000252.1, read as the reverse complement.
GACTTTGAAACTCCGTTTTCAGCTTTAACTGTCACAACAGCAGTACCTGGCCCGAGCGCTCTCACCGTACCACCTTCAACGGTGATGATATTCGTGTTCGAGCTCGACCATGTAAGCTTGCTTAGCGTCGCTTTAGCAGGCTCGGCAGTAATGTCAATCGTTCTGGAATCGCCAACAACCATTTCGATATTTGTATCTGCAGACGCAATACCTTTGAGCTGAGAACTGCACGCACATAGTGAAACACATAAAATCGCTACTAATGTAATAGCTAATACCTTTTTCATTTTCACTCCCCCAGAATGACAAAATATATCTTGTTTCTATTCTACATCAGTAAAACCGCTTTGTAAACCGCAAATTAACAAATACTTTTATTTGAGCACATTGTCGTTGAATCTCTTGATCTGAGCCGAAAGTTCCTTGAGTTCTTCCTTTGACATCGTATCCAGATGTTCAAGCCTATCCATAAATGCTGTAACAGTTCCCTTTCGTTGCATATCAATAATCTGAGTGTAAAAATTGACCACCACGCCTGTCACTACTGCGATAACAATAGTTGAGTAAGCTGTCACCAGAACCGAAAGCATCTTAGATAGCATTACGGTTGCTACAACATCTCCAAACCCCGCAGTTGAAACAACAGCGTAACAATACCACAACGCATCACCATAATGTGTAATAGCAGGGTCGAAAATCAGAATCAACAAAGCACTCAAAAGCACAAAAACAAGATACCCAAGCAGTATCCTGTCCGTTTTTGTCCTGACTAAAATATTCCTGAGGATTCTAAGTCTTTTCACACACTCACCTCTTAAATCAGATTTATTACTATACATTTTCAGTATATCACAAAGCGGGAAAAAGGCAACAAAAACAGCACAGCGTAGATAACGCCGTGCTGTAACATATAGTTCTTAGTTATTATCATCAGTGTGTTGCCAGACATATTCAAACTCTGACCTGTACAACTCATACTGATAATCATCATAGTTATATTCCTGTATATAGTTGCGATCCATCTGGGACACTCCGTGAGTATAGTACTTGATTCTCATAGCATCCTTAGAGGAATCCTTTTTTCTTATTGTGTACTGGATTCTCATCATCGGGATATCAGTAACTTTTACATGCACATTTTCGTACAATGATTCAATGTGTCTCCAGTGAGCTATCGCATCTTCATACGCCATATACTGCTTGAGCTTATGTCTTGTGTGTCGTTCGAGAAACTCAGCAACTTCAGGAGTGTTTACGATGACCCGGATTTCAACACCTGCTTCTGCCAACGTCTGCAAGGTATCAAGTCGGTCGACGCTCTGGTGCCACACCGAACCCGCGTGAAAAGCCAGATCAACCGCCACTACATTCTCAAGATCCTGAATATGCTTTAGAAAGAAGCCTGTGATATCGTTTTTCGGACGGACAACGTCGATTTCTTCAACAACAACCTTTTCGCCACTTCCTTCATGAAGATATTCTACTATTGTAGATACAGCGGCATCGATATATCTGTATTCCAGATAAACGCTGTTAAAATCAGACAACATCTTAATCTTTTCGGGAACATTATCTCCCCAATGCTTTGGCCATTCAAAACCATCACAAAGTACAGGAATGATATTTCGACCTGCTTCAAGTGCGGCTTCAACCTCTTTGGTCATCCAGTCTTCCTCTTCCCCACAACGATCAAGAGAACCCGGGGTCAATATCAAAATGAATCCGGGAATAGTCCTGATAGCGGTGAGCAATTTTTCGTCAAACTTTCCGCTACGCAATTCATCAAGATCCACATAAGTCGAAACACCTTTTGCTTTAAGAAGTTCTCTAAGCATCTTAGCAAATGCGAATCCGTTTTTTCTTCTATAACTGATAAAAGCGTCGTGCATCATAGCACTCTCCCCTTTTCTGTGTCTATGAACACAGTGTATCACACCATATAATTTTTTACAAGATTAATAGTAAATATAAAATATAAAAACTTTTTCATTTTAAAGCTTTAAAGTGTTGAAATCTCGAAATAGATATGCTATACTTTTTATTGTTCACAAATAAACGCAAAGGATCTGAAATTATGACTACACAATCAGTACTACAAAAGCGCTGGCTTTATCTTGTAACAGGCGTATTCGCAATGCTTTTTTCGGGAGTGCTATATGCCTGGTCAATCCTCAAAATTCCATTCAAGGATGTATTTTTGTGGAGCGACTCTTCGCTGGCTTTAAACTTCACTTTCACTATGTGCTTTTTCTGTTTAGGTGCGTTTTTTGGCAGCATACTGTGTAAAAAGCTCAAAGCAAAACTCACACTTATTATCGCGGCTGTGCTTGTTGGTGTTGGTTTTTCGCTCACTTCGTTCTTAACTGCAGATATGCTCTATATGCTATTTATCGGCTACGCATTACTCGCTGGCACAGGTATTGGTATTTCATACAACGTTGTTGTTTCTACAGTAACATCATGGTTCCCTGACAAAAAGGGTTTTTGCTCGGGTTGTCTTATGATGGGTTTTGGCATCAGCACTCTTTTGTTGGGCAACATAATCGGCAAGCTGTTTGAATCCTCCGCTTTTGGTTGGAGTAAAACTTATCTTTTACTCGGAATAGTTATCGCAACCGCTCTGTTTATTTCAGCTCTTATACTAAAAGCTCCGACAGGTGATGTCGCTCTTCCTCAACCAAAACCAAGAAAGTCTACAAGCAAAGAGCAGTTCACTGTACGCGACTACAAAACATCCGAAATGCTCAGAAGTTTCACATTCTGGAGAGCCTTTGTGTGTATGGCATTCATCACCGCAGTCGGCAACTCAGTAATCAGCTTTGCTAGAGACCTTGTGCTTTCTGTTAATGCCGCACCTTCTCTTGCTACAACTTTAGTTGGCGTGCTGGCGGTATTCAACGGCATCGGTCGAGTTCTGACAGGAGCTTTTTATGATGCTCTCGGCAGAAAAACCACGATGATTTCAGCAAATATCCTGACAATCATCGCAGCAGGCACTACCTTAATCGCTGTGCTCAACAACTCGTTGACACTGTGCATTATTGGTCTTTGTCTGACAGGTCTGTCATATGGCTCATGTCCGACAGTTACATCAGCGTTCTCTGCATCATTCTATGGACAGAAGTACTTCCCGATGAACTACTCAATCATCAACTTCAACCTGATTTTCGCATCATTCATCGCAACATTTTCAAACAGTCTGCTTATTTCAAGCGGTTCTTACATCGCACCATTTGCTATGTTACTCGCTCTGGCAGTAGTTGCACTCGGACTAAACTTTACAATCAAAAAGCCGTAAACACATAATCATAAATCCAGATACAAAAAACAGCGGAGTGAACTTCACTCCGCTGTTTTGTTCAATATATATCTATTGATCGTAAGTCGTTTTGTTATTATGTCCAATACAATTTGTTGCATTTTTTCTTTCTCGTCTCTTGATTCGTTACAATAATGTTCTTCTATAACTTGTTGAACAAATTCGCGATTCATCAGTACCTTTAGGGTTGATTCAAATAGTGCCAATTCCTTTGTAATAAAACGGTCCGATGCCATTTCATCAAACGAATCATCAGCATCCATTTGCAAAATCATACGTGCCGTATCATACGAAGTCACGATATTTGTAGGATAATCTACAATATGCAACTCTTCATCTTCAAAATAAAAATAAAATTCCGCAAAACGATTGCGAGCTGTCGGAATAGTACCGCGAAGTAAATTATTTTGTTTATCTCTAATATCTCTAATAACATTTTCGTCTAAATTGTTTGGTAACACAATATGCATGTATACCTTTTCCGGAGATATCCGTATTGTCTTTGCCTGTTTGCCGTCACTTAATACTATTTCATCATCAATATGCTCCAATGTTCTACAAATAAAGTTTGCAGCGTATCCACAGGCACCTGAAGCCGCAGCACCAATAACAACTTGGTTTATATGTTCCTTTTCCTGATTTATATACTCATCAATCTGCTCACAAATAGACTTAGCATCAATTAAGGGCTCGTTTATCTGTGATGTAATATCATCAAACGAAAACACTATCCTCTTTAATGCCAACGCTCCATTTATTCCACACAAGTCATCAGGCAAACGAACCTCTGCATCTGTAACCAAGATAGTTCTATTCAATCCAATCGCCATCGCACATAAACCTACTTCAAACAAAACATTGTCTCTCATTGTTTTTACAAATTTCGAATCCTTACCACGTGATATGTAGGTAGTATCGTGAGCTTCGCAAACCAATACGGCAAAATCAAAAGTGGGTATTTTTTTAATAAGAATAGGGAGTAACGCGATATTATCAGCATCATGAGCAAATGAAAATAAATTTCGCCAATCCACACAAGAATATCCCATTTCATTTAGTTGATTTTTTATACTTCCTGTTATTCCATTTGTTTCGCTAACCCCAGATGAAAAAATCACAATATTTTTATTCGTCATTTCTAATTACTCCAATTTACTTACTAATATTAGAAAAGGATTCTTGTGTGACGTATTATATCATAATCACATCAAAAAGTAAATCTCACAGTGCAATCCCATCTTCTTACAAATACTAGCATAAATGTAGATTTTACTAAATCAAATGAGATTCAGATATACTAAAGCAACAAAAACCCAGAGAAGAATTGACGACCTCGGTCGTGTTGTTATCCCGAAGGAAATTCGCAGGACTTTACGGATTCGTGAGGGTGACCCGCCACATACAACATTGACACTTTTCGACAGGTTTTGTATTGCAATACATAGTGTGGTAGACAGATATAAAACATAAAGAAAGCGGAGTGAATTCACTCCGCCTTACTTTTAGTCGCATACATATAAATCAATGTCAATTTCTGTCCTTGTTGCAGTGCAAAAATCCATAACTTTAAGCGAAGGTGCTAAACAAGGGTTTGCATTATCTGAGCTTAAAAACGGCACAACTTCAAGGTAAAAATTCACATCGTTTTCTTTCCGTATTTGATTTAGCAGTTCTATTTTGTCGAGTAACGGAGCAATAGTCTCCTCCATTTGTTCAGTAACAATTATATTATACTCTTCGCACTTACCAAAACACCAATTAGCAAATTCATATTCTCTACCATACTTATTCTTATCTCCGATTTTCCAAAATTGATATGGTATCAATCCTAATTTATTAGTAATTTCATCTGGATTAAAATCTCCTACAATTCGAAAATATCTATAACACTCATTTTCCTCTTGCTGTTT
>JAZSHE010000171.1:0-8307 GCA_045533085.1 Ruminococcus sp. | reverse complement strand
CCATAAGACGTATCCATGGCAATACCACACATTGTGGAAAAACCCCTTATATTTCTAAAACAGAAAATAAAATTAACGTTGGAAGTTCTAAAGAGCCAACATTAGATGAACTTAAAAAACAATTATCTACTGCGATTAATGAACAGAACTTTGAGCTTGCAGCAGTTCTAAGAGATAAAATCAGAGAAATGGAGGAGTCATAATGAGCGAAGTAATTGTATCAACAAGAATACGCCTGGCACGAAATCTGTGTGACTATTCGTTTCCCGTAAAAATGAGTGAAAAAGAAAAACTTGACCTGTGCAACAAAGTGTGCGAGGTTGCGAAATCCATTATGGACTTTGATAGGATTGATATGCAGAATCTGACAAAGAATCAGGCAGTTTCGCTTGTGGAGCAGCATATCATCAGCCCTGAATTTATTTCAGCTCCTGTTGGAAAAACACTGTTGCTGTCTAAAGACAGAACGGTAAGTATTATGCTGAACGAAGAAGACCATATCAGACTTCAAGTTATCAAAAGTGGATTGTGTTTAAGCGAAGCTTATGAGCTTGCAGATGAGATTGACACAAAATTGTCCGAGAAACTTAACTTTGCTTTTTCAGACAAACTTGGTTATCTCACTCAATGTCCGACAAATCTGGGCACAGGTATGAGAGCTTCTGTTATGCTTCATCTTCCTGCTTTGCAAAAAAGCAGAGCAGTGTCAAGAATTGCGTCAAATCTGTCAAAGCTTGGATTGACTATCCGTGGTATTTATGGTGAGAGTACGGAACCACTTGGAGCTATGTATCAGCTGTCAAATCAGGTCAGCCTTGGTATCAGCGAAAAAGCAGCGATTGACAATCTTAAGAATATTGCTACACAGCTTTCAACTCAGGAAATCAAGGCTCGTGATACAATTTTGAGTGATATTGAAATTGTTGATACAATCTGCAGAAGTCTGGGCATACTCAAAACAGCACGATTGATAGACCACAGCGAGGCGATGAATCTGTTGTCGAATGTCAGACTTGGAGTAGCACACAATCTTGTTTCGTCATTGTCGCTTGATAATATCGACAAGCTGATTTGCGATATTCAGCCTGCAAGCATAATGGAAAAGTACAAGAATGAAGAACTCACAGTAAGACTTCGTGATATAAAACGTGCAGATTATCTGAGAGAAAAGTTGAACTGATTTCTGTACAAAGTAAGTTGAAATATTGTGAAAGGAAGGTAATGTAAATGTACAATTTCAAGGGTTTTACACAGAAAGCTAATACAGCGTTGAATTTAGCTTTAACATCGGCTCAGGAATTTGGCCACACTTATGTAGGCACTGAGCACATTTTGCTCGGACTTGTCAGAGAAAACACAGGTGTTGCAGCGGTGGTGCTCAACGAATGCGGTTTGACCGACGAAGTGCTTTGCGAGCACATTTCCCAGTCAATCGGTAAGGGTAATATGACCGTATTAACACCTGATGATTTTACACCTCGTACTAAACGAGTTATGCAGATGGCGGTGATAAATTCAGCGAGAATGGGTCACAATTATGTTGGTACTGAACATTTACTTGTAGCCCTTCTTTCAGAGCGTGACAGCTATGCTGTGAGGTTTTTAAAAGAGTTGTCTGTAAATCCGTCGGTAGTTATTTCTGCTCTCAAATCAAGCCTGAGCGATGAAAACTGCGATACTGATGACACAGTGCTCGACTGTGAAAAAAAGAGCAAGGGTGCTACTAAAAAATCGGATACAAAAACACTCAGTCAGTATGGAAGAGATCTGACTGAAAGTGCCTCTAATGGTGAGATCGACCCTGTTATCGGCAGAGATAATGAGATCAACCGTATCATACAGATTTTGTCACGCAGAACAAAGAACAACCCTGTTTTGATTGGTGAACCCGGTGTTGGTAAAACCGCAGTTGCAGAGGGATTAGCTCTGAAAATTGCTCAGGGCGAAGTTCCTGAACACTTAAAGCAAAAGCGAATTTTTTCGCTTGACCTTACATCTATGATAGCGGGTACAAAGTACCGCGGTGATTTTGAGGACAGAATCAAAAATGCTATCGATGAAGTGAAGAAGTCAGATGATATTATTCTCTTCATTGATGAGCTTCATACAATTATAGGAGCTGGCTCTGCTGAAGGTTCTGCTGATGCAGCTAATATTTTAAAACCTAGCCTTGCACGCGGTGATTTTCAGGTTATCGGTGCGACAACACTGGAAGAATATCGCAAGTATATCGAAAAGGATGCGGCGCTGGAACGACGTTTTCAGCCTGTTACCGTTTCAGAGCCTTCAAAGGATGAAGCTGTACAGATATTAAAAGGACTAAAAGACAGATATGAAGCTCATCATAAAGTAAAAATCAGCGATGAAGCTATCGAGGCGGCTGTTGAACTATCAGCCAGATATATTGCAGATCGCAATCTTCCTGACAAAGCGATTGACTTGATTGATGAAGCGGCATCAAAAGTCCGACTTTCTAACCTTACTGCACCACCATCTATCAAAGAACTTGAAGAAAAGGTTGAGACACTTGAACAGGAAAAGTCAAGCGCTGTCAATGAACAGGATTTCGAGCGTGCTGCTAAAATCCGTGACGAACAGAAAGATGTAAAAAAAGAACTCGAAAGACTCAAGTCAGAGTGGAAAGAGACTTCGAGCTCAGTTAACGGAGAAGTGACAAAAGAAGACGTTGCTGTGATTATATCAGATTGGACCAAAATCCCTGTTGTAGAGCTCACAAAGGAAGAATCAACACGTTTGCTCAATATGGAGAATATTCTCCACGGCAGAGTTGTTGGTCAGCACGAGGCTGTTACAGCCGTGGCAAAAGCTATCAGACGAGGAAGAGTGGGTATCAAAGACCCGAATCGTCCGATGGGTTCGTTCATCTTCCTTGGCCCTACAGGTGTCGGCAAGACAGAGTTGTGCAAAGCGTTGGCGTCAGCTATGTTTGGTGATGAAAATGCAATGCTAAGACTTGATATGAGTGAATATATGGAAAAACATACTGTTTCACGTCTTGTTGGTTCACCTCCGGGATATGTCGGTTACGAAGAAGGTGGTCAGCTGACAGAAAAAGTCAGACGCAAGCCATATTCTGTTGTGCTCTTTGATGAAATTGAAAAAGCGCATCCTGATGTTTTCAATATGTTACTCCAGATTCTTGAAGATGGAAGATTAACTGATTCTCAAGGCAGAACTGTTGATTTTAAGAACACAGTTATCATTATGACATCGAATGTTGGTGCTCGTCTTATAGTTGATAAACAACAGAGTCTAGGCTTTACTCAGCAAAATACAGAGAATGCAAATATCAAAGAAACTGTAGTAGGGGAGCTGAAGAAAGTATTCCGACCGGAGTTTCTGAACCGAGTTGATGATATCATTGTTTTCAGTAAACTATGCAAGGATGAGATAAAAGAGATTGCAAAGAAAATGCTCAACAATCTATCTAAGCGACTTGGTAATATCGGTGTTAATATCACATTCACGGATACTGTTGTTGAAAAAATTGCAGATGAGGGATTTGATGACACTTATGGAGCACGTCCGCTTCGTCGTGCGATAGTTTCGAACATCGAAGATAAGCTGTCAGAAAAACTGCTTGACAGTTCTTTTGATGAGGGTGATAACATTGTGTGTGACTATCGTGGTAATGAGTTTGTTTTTGAAACACAGGAATAAAATCCTTGTAAAGAAAATAAACATCCTGAATTAGAATGAATATATGAACGCAGAAGTTATATTTCTATAATAGAAAAAAGATAACTTCTGCGTTTAATTTTCTATATAAGAATAATAGTGATTATAAAATTCAGTATTAGAAATATAACTCGAAGAATCTTGATTTATTCGAAGAAAAATGATAAAATATCAAAAAATCACCTAGCGTAAGGTATTGCTTGTAACGCTGCGTTATGCGTTATATTGAGCATACAGGAGGCGAAATGCTATGTCAAAATACACGACCGGAGAAGTTGCTAAGATTTGTGGTACAACTGTGAGAACTGTTCAGTATTACGACCAACGCTCAGTATTAATCCCGAGCGAGCTCACAGAGGGTGGCAGACGTTTGTACTCAGAAGATGATGTAAAGAAACTGAAAATCATTTGTTTTCTTCGAGACCTCGGCTTACCAATTAATACTATAGCCGAGATTTTAAAAGAAGAAGACCCACATTCAGTTATTTCTCTTCTTCTTGCTGAACACGAACAAACCCTCAAAGGAGAACTTGAAGAGTGTCAGAAGAAGTATGACAGTATCAGAGCTTTGAAAAAAGAAATTAAAGAAGTAGAAGACTTTTCCGTTAATTCAATTGGTGACATAGCTCATATTATGAAAAGTAAAGATAAACTCAAAAAAGTAAGAATAATTGTGGCAATCGTTGCGATTATTGCTCTTGTGGTAGAAATAGCAACAGCAGTGCTGTGGGGAACAACAGGAATGTGGATTCCTTTTGCTGTTTCCTACGTAGTTGTATTAGGTGTCTGCCTTTTCTGGCTTTTACCTTACTACTACAAATATATAGCTTACATTTGTCCACATTGCCACGAGGTGTTCAAGCCTAGTTTAAAAGAGTTTCTTTGGGCTAATCACACTCCTAAAACACGAAAGCTTACTTGTGGACATTGCCAAAAGAAGAGCTGGTGCGTTGAAACATTCGACGAAAATGCTGAGCAAAAATAATTCATTATTCTAAAACAGAATAAAGTGCAACAGTAAAACAAAAAGCCTGAGGATAAATTCCTCAGGCTTTAGTTTTGTTAAGATTAAGCTTTCAAAGCTCTTTCGAGCCATACCTCAGCGATATCAAGTGCAAGGTAAAGTCCCGATTTTTCGCTCGACTTTACGAGCTGTTTTCTTGGGTTCAAGTCAGGGTCTGTGCAAAGCAACTGGATAGCAACCTTGTCAGCGATCTCCAGACCGTTAACCTCTTTCTTTGACTTAATCTGCATTCTGATTACAAAGCGCTCCTCCATACTGCCGTAGTAAATCTCATCACCACAGCGTACTAAAGGCTTGCCTTTATAGGTAGAAAATTCTTTTTCTGCCACTATGTTCAATCCTTTCTCAGATGTTAAGGTAAGATTTTAAAAGTGCTTCCAAAAGCTCATCTCTATCTAATTTGCTGATGATATTTCTAGCGTTGTTGTAAGTGGTGATGTATGTCGGGTCTTCAGACAGAATGTAGCCGACGATCTGGTTGATAGGGTTGTAACCCTTTTTCTGCAGAGCATCATACACGGTTGTTAACGCGGTTTTAATCTCATCATCTCTGTTTCCGCCAAGGGAAAAAATCATAGTTTTATCTAACATGGAAACACCTCCGATAAAAGCATTATACTACATAGCAGTAATAAATTCAAGTATTATTTAAGACTTAACCCTTGAGTGCGATACCAACACCTGCAAGCTCGCTGATGATAGCGTTGGCAACATCCTGTACTTCTTCACGCTTGAGAGTTTTTTCAGGGTGAGAGAAAGTCAGACGTGTTGTGATGCTCTTTGAGTTTTCGTCCTCATAGATGTCAACGACCTCGATTTTCTTGATGAGCGGTGAATTTGCGTTATCGATAGCTTTCTTGATTGGTGCAAATGTATCTGTTACGAATGAAAGGTCGATGTCCATTGTAGGGAATTTAGATGGTTCATCGTAAGTGATAGATGCATTTTTGATTGATGCAAGCACGCCCATATCAAGCTGAGCAAATACGATAGCTGCACGCTTGTCGATTTTCTTCGAAACTGTAGGGTGAGCAATACCGATATATCCGAGTACCTCGCCATCACATACAATAGCGTTGTAGTTTACTGGATGAGCGTAGTTTGACTGTGGCTGTGCCTTTTCGAATGTTACAGCCTTGTGCTTTAACTCGTCAACGATTGTTTCAATCATATCCTTGAGTTCAAAGTAAAGTGTCTTTACATCCTGTGTTTTACTGTACAGTGTTGTACCAAGGAATTTCTTTTCGACACAAAGGTTGTTATCGTCGATAGCTGTTACTGCACGGCCGATTTCGAAGATACCGTACTTTGGAGCAAAGCCTACATTTGTCTTAATCTGGCAAAGCTGAGTAGGGATGAGGCTCTCACGGATTGTCTCGATGTTTGGGTTTGAAGCATTCAGGAGTTTGATTACACCCTTGTTCTCAATGCCAAGGTCTTTTAACTCATCGTAGTAATTCCATACATAAGAGTGTACCTCGTGGAGGTTGTAACGCTTAACGAGCATATCCTTGACGCGCTCTTCGTCACATTTTTCTTGTTCCATATTAACAGGGAACAGTGGTGACTTAGCTGTGTTTACATCAAAGTTATCGTAGCCGTAGATACGTGTGATTTCTTCGATGATATCAGCTTTGATTGTAACATCCTTTGTAGCTCTCCATGATGGAACATCAACGGTGAAGTTGTCGTTTTCAACCTCTGCTTTGAAGCCGAGTTTTGTGAGTGTATCAATGATTGTATCGTTTGAAATCTCGATACCTGTGTACTTGTCAACGTAAGCCTTGTCGAAGTTGAGTGTAACCTGTGGATAGTGGAAAGCGTATTCATCAGTAAGTGAAGAAACGATTTTCACATCGCTGTCGAGGTCTTTTAAGAGTTTCACAAATCTTGCAATAGCAAGAACGGTGAGTTCAGGGTCAAGAGACTTTTCGTAACGAATAGAAGCGTCTGTTCTGTGTGAAAGACGAACCGTTGATTTACGGATAGAAGCCGCATCGAATGTAGCAGACTCAAGTGTGAGCGTTGTAGTATCTTCAACGATTTCAGAGTCAAGACCACCCATAATACCAGCGATAGCAACAGGAGTGTCTTCATTACAAATCATCAGTGTGTTCTCGTCGATATTACGCTCAATGTTATCAAGTGTTGTGAAAGTGAGCGGATTTTTGAATCTCTTGATGCGGATTTTTTCGACTTTTCTTGAGTCGAACGCGTGCATTGGCTGTCCAACCTCAAGCATAAGATAGTTTGTCATATCAGCAAGGAAGTTGATAGCACGTAAACCGCAGTAGAAAAGACGGATTCTCATATTAACAGGGCTGACATTTCTCTTGATGTTTTCAAACTGCAAGCATGAATATCTCTGGCAAAGAGGGTCTTCGATCTTCATGTCAACCTGTGGGAGTGAATTGTACTGGGAGAGATCGTCGATTTCGAGAGCTTTGAGTGGTCTGCCTGAGATAGCAGAAAACTCTCTTGCGATACCATAGTGACTCCAAAGGTCAGGGCGGTTAGTGAGAGATTTGTTGTCAACCTCAAAAACGATATCGTCGATTTCGTACAAATCTTTGATGTCAGTACCAGTTGCAACGTCCTCTTTGATATCCATAATGCCTGAATTATCGTCAGAAATACCGATTTCAGCTTCAGAACAGCACATACCAAATGATTCGAAGCCTGCGAGTGGACGTGGTGCGATAGTAATCTCACCGATTTTAGCACCAACTTTAGCAAAAGCTGTTTTCATGCCGAGTCTTACGTTAGGAGCACCGCAGACAACATCTGTCAGTTTGCCGTCGCCGGCATCAACCTTTAAGAGGTGAAGCTTCTTTGACTCAGGATGGTCAGCGATTTCTTTGATTTCTGCTACAACGATTCCACTGATGTCAGAACCCTTGAAGAAAATTTCGTTTTCAACCTCAGCTGTTGAGAGGGAAAACTGGTGGATAAGTTTAAGTGTGTCAAGTCCTTCTAAATCAACGAAGTCCTTGATCCAATTCATTGAAATAAACATAGTTGTGCTCCCTCCTTATTCGTCGTCAGTGAACTGTGCAAGAGCCTTGAGGCTGCCGCTGTTGAGATCTCTGATATCTTTTACACCATATTTCATCATCGCAAGTCTTGTAAGACCCAAGCCGAAAGCGAAACCTGTGTACTCATCAGGATCGATGCCGCCTTCTCTTAAAACCTCAGGGTGAATCATACCGCAAGGGCAAAGCTCAAGCCAGCCTGAGTGCTTACATGATGGACAACCTTCGCCACCACAGATGAGACAGCTGATGTCAAGCTCGAAACCAGGTTCAACGAATGGGAAAAATCCTGGTCTAAGTCTTACTTTGATGTCTTTCTTGAAAACTTCAGAAAGCATTGTTTTCATAAAGTAGATGAGGTTAGAAATTGAAATATCCTTGTCAACCATCATACCTTCCATCTGGAAGAATGTGTTTTCGTGACAAGCGTCAGTCGCTTCGTTTCTGAAGCACCTGCCAGGGAAAATAACTCTTATTGGTCTATTTGCTTCAAGCTCTTTCTTGTATTTAATAAGAATAGCGTTTTGTGCTGCAGATGTGTGAGTTTTTAAA
>JAZSHE010000203.1:0-3684 GCA_045533085.1 Ruminococcus sp. | reverse complement strand
CCCCATAACCACCGATATTGTCTCTATGCTCCACCCCCATTCTATCAAGTTCACGCTTTATAACCTCGGCTGTATCCCTTTCCTCGAAAGACAATTCCGGACACTGGTGCAATTCGCGGTAGATTTCCTTTACATAATCCTGCACCTCAGATACTTTTTTCCTAAACAAAGCCTTGTCTAACATCATCTGGCAACGTTTTTGCATACTCGCTTATACCTTTTCTACAAAGGTAAGGTTTATATTAAAATTATGTATATGGATGAATGTCTTTAAACTTTTTTGTTCATTGCATCAAATTAAATACATACATTTGCGATTGTTTTACACAAACTAAAAACAAGACAAGACATGAAAAAGCTATTATCTCTTTCAGTTTTAGCCGCACTGACCGCAATGGTCTTTGCCGGACCACAAGCCAAGTTCGCTAAGGAGTCTCACGACTTCGGTAAAATAAACGAAGGCGACGGCAAAGTGACTTACATATTCGACGTGAAAAACACTGGCGATGCGCCATTAATCATAACACAGGTAGAAACATCATGCGGATGCACCGCACGTGAATACACCAAAGAGCCTATCGCTCCAGGCGAGAACGGCGAGGTGAAAGTCACTTACAACCCTGCCGGACGTCCAGGTCCTTTCAAGAAGACCATCACAGTGAACAGCAACGCAAGCAAAAAAGTTGTATTGAGCATAAAGGGTGAGGTTACACCTAAACCAAAGAAAAAATAATAACACATTAAATAATCATAAACATGACGAACAAAATCATATCAACTGCGATAGCAGCACTCTGTTGTTTGTCACTTTCTGCGCAGAATCCTCAAAGCGACAAGAGACCTGAGATTACATTCGACGAGAACACCTTCGACTTCGGAGTTGTAAAAGAAGAGTCAAACTCTGTATCGCATGTATTCTCATTCACAAATACAGGAAACGAGCCGCTCGTGCTAAGTTCAGTCAAGGCCTCATGCGGATGCACAACTCCACAATGGTCGCGCGAGCCTGTAGCTCCTGGAGGCAAGGGAACAATCCTGGTAAAATACTCTACCGCAGGACGCCCTGGAGCTTTCACTAAGACTGTCACAGTAAGCAGTAACGCGCCTCGCAAGGTCATTACCATCAAAGGTACTGTGACACCTAAAGGCCAGAAAATCGAGAACGTATATCCAATAGAAAAAGGTGACATCAGATTAAAAAGCGATTTGGTCAACTTCGGCGACGTAACAAGCAGCAGCAACAAGTCGGCTACATTCGCCATAGCAAATAAGCTGAACGAGCCTGTGACATTGACATTCGTAAACCTGCCTAAGCACATAAGCGCAGAGCCTAAAAAGCTGAATGCCAACGAATGGACCAACATGACTATCACTTTTGACGCTACGAAAATCAACGACTGGGGCGATGTGAACAACGAACTGACATTCGTAACCGACAAGAACAACCAGAAGCAGACCATCAGATCAAAAGCGAATATCATAGAGAAGTTCACAAACGAGCAGAGAGCCAACGCTCCTATTATCGTCGCTGAGAACGTGGCAAACATCGGAGATGTGGCTGCCGGCAAAAAGGTAAAGAAATACATCGAGATAAAGAACGAAGGTAAGTCAAGTCTTTTGATTCGCAAGGCTGTGGTGACGACAGGCAACGGCATCGAAGTGAAAGCGCCAAAGAAAATCGACGCAGGCAAGACTGCCAAGCTGCAGGTGATAATCACTAACAACGTCGGAAAAGTCACAAACATCTCCGGCAACGTGAAACTTATCACCAACGACCCTGCCCACACAATCAAGAACATACAAGTAAACTACAACGCTAAATAGTATTACCAAAAGAATAAACATGCAGACGCGGAGAACATACTCCGCGTTTGTTGTTTTCAATTCATTCGAACTATGATAATAGATACCCACACACATATCTTCGAAAAAGAATTTGACGAAGACAGGGACGACGTAATACAACGGGCAAAAGATGCCGGTATCAGAAAAATGGTGCTGCCGAACATCAACACCGAATCAATAGGACGGTTGAAGGAACTCGCCATGTCCGACAGAAATACGTTCATCCCCGCCATGGGACTGCACCCGACAGAAATCAACGCAAACTACCAATCGGATTTAGAAACCATAAAGACAGAACTGTTCGGAGGCGAATACAAAGCTGTGGGAGAAATCGGCATGGACCTTTACTGGGACAAGGAATTCGAGCGCGAGCAGACAGAAGCCTTCGAGATGCAACTGGACTGGGCGGCAGAGCTTTCGCTCCCAGTGCTCATACACAGCCGCAATTCATTCAGAGAAGTCATAAACACAGTGAAACACAGCCGTTGCAGAAAAGGAATTTTCCATTGTTTTGGCGGCACAACAGAAGAAGCCGAGGAAATACTATCGTTAGGCGATTTTCTGCTAGGAATAGGCGGAATCGTGACATTCAAGAAATCGGCTCTACCAGACGTTTTGAAAAATATAGACATCAAACACATTGTGTTAGAGACAGATGCGCCATATCTGGCACCCACACCACACAGAGGTAAAAGAAACGAACCTGCATACATCACAGAAGTCGCTGCGACACTTTCAAAAATCTACGATTTAAGCATTGAGGAAGTCGCGCAGAAAACCACGGACAACGCAGTGAACTTACTAAAAATCAAACTATAAGGCATCGTGTTTCAATAAAAGGCCGTTAAGGCAATTGCAATTTTTTTACAAAAAGATGGCATTAAATGCACCCACAAGCATTCATTATTATCTTTTTTTCGTAATTTAGTCGCGCATTTTGCATTATAGTGCGAGCAGCAAGGAGAGATGCTCAATTGGTCATAACATACATGCTAAAAGCATGTGAATCCGAATCGGACCACACGAATTGATTTCCTCTCTCTCCGCTAGAATAGCCTATTTGCGAAAGACTAACAAACAGTAAAACAGAAATAATTATTTATTAATCTAAACACAAAAAAGTAAAATGAAAAAAGTAATCGCAATCATTGCCGTATTGGGTCTTTTCACCCTGGGTATGTCAAACGTTGCAGCTCAAGACTCAGCAGCAGTTGCTGAGACAGCTCAAGTCGACTCTGCCGCAGCTACTGCAGACGAAACTGCAGCTGACGCAGCTGATGTTGAAGAAGAAGGCGGAATCCACAAGGTTCTGAAGCAGAAGTTCATCGAGGGTGGTGCTGGCTTCATGGCATCAGTTGCATTCTGCTTGATCTTCGGTCTTGCACTTGCAATCGAGAGAATCATATACCTGAGCCTCGCTTCAGCTGACACTAAGAAGCTTCTTGCTGACGTAGAGAAGGCTATCAACGAAGGTGGTGTAGAGAAGGCACTCGAGGTTTGCCGCAACACTCGCGGACCTGTAGCTTCAATCTTCTATCAGGGTCTTTCACGTTACGACGAGGGTATCGACGTTGTAGAGAAGACAATCACTTCTTACGGCAGCGTACAGGCAGGACTTCTGGAGAAGAACCTTTCTTGGATCGGTCTTTTCATCGGTTTGGCTCCTATGTTGGGATTCATGGGAACAGTTATCGGTATGATCCAGGCATTCGACAAGATCCAGCAGGTAGGTGATATCTCTGCTACTGTAGTTGCAGGTGGTATCAAGGTCGCTCTGTTGACAACTGTAACAGGTCTTATCGTAGCCATCATCCTTCAAGTATTCTACAACTTCATCCT
>JAZSHE010000119.1:0-1990 GCA_045533085.1 Ruminococcus sp. | reverse complement strand
TCGTAAAAGGAGTGTTATTATGGCATACAAAAGAATTCTTACTATTCAGGACATTTCTTGCCTTGGACAATGTTCTATGACAGTAGCTCTGCCAATCATTTCTGCGTGTTCACACGAAACCTGTATTCTTCCGTCGGCTGTTCTTTCTACTCACACCGGTGGATTTACAGGCTACACAGTTAACGATTTGTCCGGCGATTTTCCAAGAATCAGAGAGCACTGGCTCAAAGAGGGGATTTCCTTCGATGCCATTTATACCGGATATCTTGGTTCTACACAGCAGATTTCTTATGTCAGCGATATCTTTGACACACTCAAGCGCGACGATGCAACAATTATCGTTGACCCTGCTATGGCTGACAACGGCAAGCTCTACTGGGGCTTTGATGATGAATACGTCAAGGGTATGGCTTATCTTTGCTCAAAGGCTGATATCATTCTTCCTAACATCACCGAGGCTTGCTTTATGACTGGTGTTGAGTACAAAGAAACCTACGACGAAGCGTATGTTGATGAGCTTTTAGATAAGCTTTCAGCTATCTGTAGCGGAACAATTATCATCACAGGTGTCAGCTACAACGACAGTGAAATCAATGTTGTTATGTACAAAGATAACGAGAAGACAGTATATGTTCATAAAAAAATCAGCAAGAGCTACCACGGTACTGGTGATATTTTCTCATCTGCATTTGTTGGTGCATATATGCAGGGCAAAACTATGTATGAAGCTGTCGAAATTGCTTCTCTGTATACTGTTGAGTGTATTGAAAACACAATTGATGACGAGTCTCATTGGTATGGTACAAAGTTCGAGACTGCTATTCCATCCCTTGTGCGTATGCTTTCTTTGTGATACCAAGGGGATATAATTCTGAATCAGAATAATACATTAAAACCGTCTGAGCTGTCAGGCGGTTTTTTATTTGCAGTCATAATAAAGCTGTTGTCCTCATACATTATAGTATCAATAGTGTATCGGAGGAAATTATGGAAGAAAGAAGCATATACAAAGATATTGGTAGTCGCACTCAGGGTGATATATACATAGGAGTAGTTGGTCCTGTCAGAACAGGCAAATCTACATTCATAAAGCGATTTATGGATACAATCGTTCTGCCTAATATAAAAGACGACAATCTCAGACGTCGCACAAAGGATGAACTGCCTCAATCATCAGGCGGCAGAACAATAATGACAACCGAGCCGAAGTTTATCCCTGAAGAAGCCGTGAAGATAAATGTTGACGAAACTGCAACGCTTAAAGTCAGAATGATTGACTGTGTCGGCTACGTTGTTGACAGCGCGATGGGGTATATGGAAGAGGACAGGGAGAGGATGGTCAAAACTCCGTGGCTCGACAGTGAAATGCCGTTTGAAAAGGCGGCAGAAATCGGAACCCAGAAAGTTATCAACGAGCACAGCACAATCGGTCTGCTCGTTACTACTGATGGCACAATAGGCGAAATCGAGCGTGATGATTACATAAAAGCCGAAGAACGTGTAGTGTCAGAGCTCAAAGCGATAAACAAACCATTCATCGTGCTTTTAAATTCTCTGGAACCCGAGTCGGTAGCTTGCTGTGAACTTGCGTCAAATCTTAGCAGAAAGTATCAGGTGCCTGTACTTCCTGTCAATTGTATCGAACTTGACGAGAATCGTATCAAAGCAATTTTAGCTCAGGTGTTGTTTGAGTTTCCTGTGCGCGAGGTCAGGGTCAGTATTCCGAAATGGCTTGTTGCTTTACCAAAAGACCATTGGCTCAAAGCCTCGATTTTTGATTCGATTCGTTCAAACGCCTGCAATATGCAGAAAATCCGCGAGATTCAGCAGGTCCTTGACAAAGTATCCTTGTGCGAGCATATCGAGAAAGCGATGCTTACAAACCTTGATTTGGGTGTCGGTAGCGCGACGGTAAGCCTGAAACTTCAGGATGATTTGTTCTTCAGGATACTTTCTGAGAAAACGGGAATTGATATCAATGACGAAAAAT
>JAZSHE010000170.1:0-3423 GCA_045533085.1 Ruminococcus sp. | reverse complement strand
TGGGTTCGATCCCCACCGTCTCCACCAACCCCGGACGAAAGTTCGGGGTTTTGTTATTGTTTTTTTACACTTTGTGATATTTATAATTCTTATTTACAAAAATGTAATAGATAATTCAGTAGTGTATCTTGTAATGACAGCATTTGGTGTGATATAATTACTTCACAATGAGAATTTGCGACTTTTTGGGGGAAAATAATATGCCTTTATGTATGGGTTGCCTTAATGAAATAAATAATATTAACGCTGTTTGTAATAATTGCGGATTCGATAACTCTAAAATGCAGACTGCTCCGTTTTTACCTTTTGGTACTGTGCTCAACGGTAAATATGTAGTTGCAAAAGATTTGGGTACTAATGGCGAAAGCACACGCTACCTTGGATACGATAAAACAACAGGCAAGGTTGTGATTATCCGCGAGTTTTTACCTATTGGTTTGTTTAACCGACAGCAGGATGAAACCGTAATCAGTGTATTATCTGACGCAAAAGATAAATATGATGTTGCTATTTCTGATTTTGAGAACTATTACAGCAAGTTACAGTCTTTGAGCGATATGTCTGCAATGGTTGTTATTGATGAGATATTCAGAGAAAATAACACTTGTTACGTTATCGAGGAAAATGATGATAATATCCCGTTTACTGAATATGTAAAGAATAATGGCGGTAATCTTGAGTGGGAGACAGCTCGTCCGTTATTTATGCCGATTGTTTCGTTGCTTGAAGCACTACACAAAGATGGCATCGGTCATTATGCTGTTTCACCTTCAAATCTTTCTGTCAATTCTGAAGGCAAGTTGATTTTATCGGGTTTTTCTTCAGAGAACGAACGTAAACGCGGAACAATGCTTAAGTCACAGCTTTTCAGTGGTTGTGCTGCACCTGAACAGTATCGCAACGATAATGTCCTTGATGCATCAACAGATATCTACGGATTTACAGCTTCGCTGTTTTACGCGTTAACAGGAAACCTACCTGCAAATGCTAAGGAGAGAGAGAAAGATTCAAGACTCCTTATCAGCACAAATACAGTTAAACGCTTACCACCTCATGTTGTTACAACTCTCGCAAACGGTCTGCAGATGCGCAGAGATGCACGTATTGCTGATTTCGAAGATTTACGTTCACAGCTTTCAGTAGCATCTACTGTACAGGCTATTCAGGAAGAGATTTCCCGTACAGCAAGTATGACTCCTATGTATAAAGATGGAGAAAACAAATCTAACGTTAGTGCTACAGCTGTCGGCATTGTTGCTACTATTGTTGCATTATTGATATTCTCAGCAGTTGGTTTATACTGGCTTTCAATTAATCCGTTACAGGGACTTTTCGAGGAAGAAACTGTTCCTCCAACAGTAGTTGAGGCTACTGAAGGATGGACGGGTCCTGTTGTAGCTGACTATGTCGGCAAGACATACGAAGAGGTTGTTGCTGCTGTTGAAGCTGATGGTTCAATTACACTCAAAGTTTCAGCTGATGGCGAATACAGCGACACAGTTCCACAGGGCACTGTTATTTCACAGACTCCTGCGCCAGGTGAGCCTATCACAGGAAACTCTTCTCTGATTTACGTTGTATTGAGCAAAGGTCCTGAGATGAAAAAGTTACCAGAAGTCGAGGGCAAAACACTCGAAGATGCTTCTAAAGACCTCATCGAGCTCGGATACATTGTACTTCAGGAAGCTGAGTACAGCGGTAGCTATGCAGAAGGTGTTGTTATGGGTTACGTTAACCTTTCAGCAGGTGATTCGGTTGAATCAGGCTCTGAAATTACACTGAGAGTCAGCAAAGGTACTGAAGTTTTAGACGAAGAAGAATAAAAAACAGGTGGGTTATTTGCCCACCTGTATTTATATAGTATTTACTTTTTGAATTTCATATTACTTTCAGCGTGTTGAATCAGATTGAAGACTGAACTTGCAATACTCGGATATTCCGATGCTATTGTTTCTGGTGAAATTTCAAGTGATGCACATTGTGGCACAAAATCTGTTTTACATGTAGGAGTCGTTGCACTTGATACTCTCGTAGATATTACATGCATTGCTGCTGTCGAAAAACCGCTGTAAACTTCTTCATGTACAGCAAACATATTCTGGGGATTGTTAGTGTTAGCGGAATATACTTTTCTGAACATATTGTATGTTGCAAGCATCAGGTAGTTTGAAACATTATTAGCAAGTTTTCTATTGCCGATTTTTATCAGATAATCATAGAGCACACTCTGAGTATTCTGAATCAGCTTTTTGTTAACTATAAGTGAAACAGCGTCACGCTTTGCTTTTGATGCATCGTCGCTGATATCGGTGATGTCGCTGTATCTTTGTGGGGTCCTTCCGAGGAGATAGTCGCACGATACATTATAGTAATCAGAAATCTTTATCAGAAACTCAAGACCACATTCTCTGATACCTTTTTCGTAATGAGACAATAGTGCCTGAGATATACCAAGATCAGCGGCAACCTGTTTTTGACTCAATTTCTTTTCTTTTCTCAGCAGAGTGATTATTCTGCAAAAATCTTTATTCATACTTACACCACCTATTAATTATACAAATAGTATAATACATATATTACATTTTGTAAAGTCGGAGGCCTTATGAAATCATATAAAATTCATTTTATCAGACACGGAGCTATCGAAGATACTTTAAATGGTGTGTACATTGGCACAACTGATGTGCCACTCTCAGACGAGGGAAAGCGTCAGCTTAAATTACTCGACCATAATATGGACTATCCTTATGCTAAAGTTCTTTTTACAAGTCCTTTAAAGCGTTGTAAAGAAACCTGTAAGATTATTTACAGCCACATGGAGCCGATTGTAATCGACCAGCTTATCGAATGTAACTTTGGTGAGTGGGAGGGTAAATCTGCTGAAGAATTATCCGATAACCCTGAGTTTTCTAAGTGGCTTGCAGGTGACAGCGAAGTGAAACCTCCAAGAGGAGAGAGTAACGACGATTTTACACGCAGAATCTGTCTGATGTTCGAAAATATTGTCAATGGTCTTATAAAGACAGGAACAACTGATTGTACTATAGTTACCCATGGCGGAATTATTATGACTTTGCTTGCGGTTTATGGTTTACCACAGGCAAAACCATTCGATTGGGCTTGTGATAATGGTTATGGTTATTCTTTGCGTATAACTCCAATGCTGTGGCAACGTGACAAGGTAGCCGAAGTCTACGACCTGATTCCTAAGAAAAGAGAAGAGGATGAAGACGAATAATTTGAATTTGCATATAAAAATAACCACCGTTGTTTCGGTGGTTATTTTCGTTATCCCATATTTTTAAGTTTTTTTGTTGCAACATTTGACTTTTTTAATTTATATTATATAATGTATGTGCGAGTAAGTCAGGCAGTTGCGGGCAAAGTGCGAAAGCACTTGTCCGAGGAAAGTCCGGGCTCCAT
>JAZSHE010000023.1:0-5179 GCA_045533085.1 Ruminococcus sp. | reverse complement strand
GCACTTTCGTGCTTGATTTTCTCAATTTTTGATAATTTTTTCAATGATTAGAAATCAAAGAATCTAACAGCGCCGTACTGACATACAAAATCCTGCGCCTCGTGCCATGAGCTTGAGCAATACTGTGTTGAGTAGAACACGAGTGTTCTGTGCTGAACAGCGGCACCACCCTGATCGAAGATGTAATTAATTACATCTTTACAAGTCTCACTTGGCTTGATAGAAGTTGAACCGTAATAGCCGTACTTTGAAATAACGGTTGCAATATCGGAGTGACCTCCCATTACAAACGCGTCTCTTAAGCACTGAGCAACGATTGCCATACCTGTGTATCCCATAGAACCTGCCTCACCCATTACGATACGCTCTGCGAGATCGCGGTCAGCGTCACTGAGGTGAATTGCGTATGTGGTGTAGTTCGGGTCCGGATTATCAATGCTTAAAAGATATCCTGACTGTGTCGAACCTGACACATAAGAACCACCACCGGTGCTTGGGGCTGTTGTAGAGCTGCTTGATGAAGATGATGATGAAGAAGTGCTTGACTGAGTAGAAGAAGTATTCTTCTCAGCTTCCTCAGCCTCAGTAGCTTCAGCTACTTCGACCTTAAGCTCTTCGACAATAGACTCGGCTTCTGACTTAGCCTCATCCATAGCAATTGCTCGCGCAAGTGCTATCGCGTCATCCTCACTTTCATTATATGTAGTTGTTTCTGTCTGTTTGGTTTCTGTTATCGGGGTTTCATTTGCAGCTTCTACTTCAGGTGCTATAACGAGCATTGATAAAACACAAAGTGCACACAATGCTACGGCGAGAACTTTTGTTGTTAATAAGTTTAAAATTCTCATTGTTATCTCCTCCTCTGTATAGTCTACATCGATTACCGATGTGAAATTAGTGCGAAAATATAGTAAACGCACACCATTTCAAGTGCTATTTAATCACAAAGCGTCATAAATTGCAAGCCTGTAACCTTTTTATTATAATTCTTTTATAGCATCATAATTGCGTTTATTTTCTTATTTCGCATTATTTTTAGTGAAATATGTACATATCGCACAATATTTTGTAGTGCATTTTGCTAACACGCACAAAGTTTTTTAATGACAAAATGTAACAAATTTATTACCCTTTTTTGCGTTACTTGTTGTTTTTTGCACCTTATAGTCAACAAGAATGGTATCTTCACCCACCAGACATATATTTTCCCACGGAATTATAAAATCTGACGAGCGTCCGAACAGTCCAAAAAAGCGTGGTCTGCCATATACAATAATCGCTGTAACCTTAGAACTACATGTATCAACCTCCAAATCATCAACAAATCCGAGTCTTGATCCGTCACATGAATTTATTACTTCCTTGTGTCTTAAATCTGTCAATCTACAAGACATAAGGTCTCCTCCTGATATTACTATAACCTATTATATGTGCGCATTTTGTCGCATACGAGTCATGTTATAAAAAACTTTAAAGCATTAGTCACGGGAATTTATAAGAACCACCATAATTGATATACCGAGCAAAACTCCCAGAAACATACCTATTATTAACGAAAACAACATAATCACTCCTTTAAACTTTGACATCTATCTCACAAACGTTGTGAGATACTATGTACACAGGAGATGGTTGTTTGAGCATATATGTTGATGTTTTGATATTTACAAACATTATCATAAATTATTGTATCCTATCTTTGACAAGAAAATTCCTACAAATTAAAACTACTGAACTAAGAATTATTCTGGCTTCTCTTGTGGGTGCGTTATTCTCTCTAAGCGTGTTACTAGGAATTTTGCCTGCTATGTTATCGCTATCAATTAAACTCATCAGCACATTTACGATGTGCTCTATAGCTTTCACTAACAATAACCATAACGTAGCAGTTTATTTAAAATCAGTTTTTTTCACCTTTGTGTTTTCTTTTATTCTGTGCGGCATTATACTCGCTGTCCACAATGTAACACAAACTGATGATATAGCAGTAATCAATGATACTGTATATTTTTGTGTCGATTCCATATCACTTATTATCACAAGTATCTCAACGTACATAATAATCACATTTGTGCAGAAAATATTCAACTGTAATATCGAAAACACAATCGTAAATCTCAAGATCACCATAGAAAACCAGGAGTATAGCTGTGTTGGAAAAATCGATACTGCTTGCACTGTAACCGAACCATTCACAGGTGCTCCTGTAATTATTGCAGAAAATTCTATGTTTAAATCAATAGAAAAACCTTTTCGCGTTATCCCGTACAAAGCGCTGGGATCACAAGGAATAATGAATGGTGTCAAAGCTCAACAAATTATTATAGATAACAAGGTGGTAGAAAAAGATGTGTACATAGGTTTGTTTGACGGAAAAATCGATCCGCAGTTCAAAGCAATAATCAACCATAACATTATGAGGTGAAATTATGTTAAAAATACAACTCTTACTTATTAAACTGAAATATCTGCTATTTGCACGCTCTGTTTACTATGTTAGCTCAGCGCAAACTCTTCCCCCTCCACTAAGCATAGACGAAGAAAAGGAAGTTATGGATAGACTAGTCAGCGGTGACAGCAAAGCAAAAGAACAATTGATAGTGCATAATCTCAGGCTTGTGGTGTATATATCAAAAAAATTCGAAAACACAAATGTTAATATCGAAGACCTGATTTCTATTGGGACGATAGGGCTGATAAAAGCAGTAAACACCTTTTCAGCAGATAGAAACATAAAATTCGCCACCTACGCTTCAAGATGTATCGAAAACGAAATACTTATGTTTCTGAGAAAAGCATCACAACGAAGAACGGAAATATCAATTGAAGAACCGCTAAACACCGATTGGGACGGAAACGAACTTCTGCTTTGCGATGTGCTAGGCAGCGACCCCGACGTAATTAATCACAATATAGAACAAGAACTTGAGTGCAATCTGTTACTCGAAGCAGTATCAAAACTTAACACAAGAGAATCGATGATTATGGAGTTGAGATTTGGTCTCAACGGAAACAAAGAACACACACAGAAAGAAGTAGCCGACCTGATGGGAATATCGCAATCATATATTTCAAGACTCGAAAAAAAGATAATCAGAAGACTAAAAGCTGAACTTGAAAAGGTCGTATAAATATGTAAACGCAGGCGTTGACCTGCGTTTTTTTACATCATACCATTGTTTTCTGAATCATTGGTAGTTTCAGATGTAGTGTTATTCTGGGTTGCGTTATTATTACCACTGTTATTGCTGTTACTATTGTTGCTGTTATTATCGCTATTGTTTGACGCGCCTGAATTGTTATTAGCTGATGAGTTTGAATCATTTGTAGTCTCGTTGCCGATGTATCCATCGCCATCACTAACAGTACCATCATCACCGGAAATAATATCCTCTGCCTGAGTAGCCATATCTGAAATTGCCTCAGAAGCCATATCTGATACAGATCCGTTTTCACCACAAGCACACAACGCCATACAGATAACTACTACACATAGAATGACTGAAATTAACTTATTCATAAAATCACCTCAAAAAAAATTACCGCTCCATAAAGGAACGGTAATAGTATTGACTGATAATAGGAAAATATTACTTGAATTTAAAAATAGTTTAAATTAGATACGTTTTCTGAAATCAAGTCGCCGTTTTCATCAAACTTTGATACGATAATCTTGTCACCATCAAAAGCAAGCTCAACAGTAACAGCATTTGAGAGCTGTTTCCTGACAAATCTGACATTGCCTGTGCTATCAACACGCACTCCGTTGCCAACAGGTTTATTATCGGAGAAATTACCAATATGAACGCTATTGTCAACAGAGCTGATACCAATACCAAAGCCCTCACGCTTGTTATTATTCCAGTTACCATAATAGCACAAAGCCGAGTTTTTATAGTAATACGCACCAACACCGTTGCGCTTATTATCAACATACTCACCTTCGTAGGCAGTTCTGCCGCTCTCGGTTGCAGTACGTCCGAACCCGCATCTTTCACCACTATCATTAAGCTGGCCATAATACAAGTACCTAGCAGATGAACTTTCTATGACACGATCAGCAACCTGAGTCTCACCAATTTCAAACTGTTCAACAAAATTATCATCTGAGTAAGTAGCGTCAGAATCAATGTTTTCAACTTCATCTTTTCCGAAACTAACAATAGGTTCTTCAACAACAGTTTCAATGATCTCCTCATTTTCTTCAGTTACAGCTGTGACTTCAATCGTTTCATCACAAGAAATCTCATCCACTGCTATAACCTCATCAATTGAAGTTTCCGGTGATTGAACAACAGCTTCAACAATATCTTCAACAACAGATGAGATATCAACAAACTGGGATTCTTCATCCTCGACTGCTGAATCAAAATCAAGCTCCTCATCAGATAAATCAAGGTCGCTGATGAGTTCTTCTTCAATGTTATCATAAGAGAACTCTTTAGCCTGTGATAAATCAACAACTTCTGATAAATTGCGCTTTATATTGAAATCCTTAGGATTCAGCTTTAAAGCAAGAACAGCGTCTTCTTCATCAATAAAGCTTTGCGGTGCTGTATCAGTAAGTTTCATAGCCATAGCTCTGTCAACGAACTCTTCGAAAAGTTCAAGCTGACTCTCGCTCATAAATTTGACAACACCTTCATTTGTTGACGCTATAACCGTATATTCATCAAATTCAAGGTCAACTTTATCAAGGATATAGTCATCATCGATATCCGGCATAGGATAAAGCACACTTGGTCTGACATTCTCTCTGGAAGAAAGCAACAAACACAATCCGTTGCCTGCTTTTCGAGGTTCAATAGTGCAGTAAGCTTCTGTTGTTTTTGTCATATTGAAGTATTCAACCTTCAACAAAGTATGGAACTTACTGAGAGTCAGAGCTTTATACAAACCTTTTTCATTGTAAAAATTGATGCGACTCTGTGAATCATCAAGAAGTTTGCAATCAGAAATGATACTGTTGCTGTCGCTGACATTCCATTTGATAGATTTATCTTTTTCTATCGCAAACTCATAGAATATAGTATTACCATCGCTGTTCTGAGTAATTTTGCCTTTTTGCTTTTCTTTCGAAAGGTAGTAATCCTTACGGATGCTGGTCAAAACATCAGAATACAAATCACAAGAGTCGGTTTTTAGAATTATGTTATAAAAATAATTTATCATATCATTA
>JAZSHE010000154.1:0-9977 GCA_045533085.1 Ruminococcus sp. | reverse complement strand
ATCAGCGTTTTTTCGATTCCAAAAGAAAGCTTCACTATATTTTCTGTGTATCTGCCGTGGGTGTTTCTTTTGATAGGTAATATATTCTTCATCGTGTATGACTTGTGCGTTACACGAATAGTTACTATATACCTGCAGAAGCTCCACCAATTGATATCAAATAAAACAAAACTGTAAATTGAAAAATATTGGCAAACAATGTAAAATATAATGTTAGAAACCAAGGAAGAAAGGGGAATAAAGATGAGTATTACTTTCAACAGATTTTTAAAATGTGCAGTATCTGTTACACTTGCTTTGTGTATGGTGCTGACATCGGTTGTTTTTGTGTCCTTTGATGCAGACGCTCAGGGTACGAATACACTCACCACCACAACTGCTTTGAATATGCGTTCATCAGCATCCACATCTTCTCAAAAGGTTACTACTATCCCACAAAATGCTACAGTAACTTTGCTTGAAAATTCTTCGAACGGCTGGGCAAAGGTCAGCTACTCTTCATACACAGGATATTGCTCGACACTATATCTCGACAAACCTTCTTCCAGTACAGTCACAATGCAGGGTATCACAACATCTGCTGTCAATCTCCGCGATGCAAAGGATACTTCCAGCAACGTTCTTGCTGTAGTGCCAGACAACACAACTGTTTCTCTTGTTGATAACAGTGATGAAGAATGGGCTAAGGTTACATATTCGGGCAAATCAGGTTACATCAGCAAGGATTATCTTACTGTTATTTTTACATATCCTTTTGATGATGAAACACAGCCACCACAGCAGGGTGAATTCACTTATCCTGACCCTGACTACTCAAAAGTACCACATTGGTATGACTATTCATATACATATAAAAAACTCGGATACAGCGACCCGTTGTATTCTAATCTGATGATTTCCAGTGACACACTTTCACTTGATATAAACGATACACACAAACTGACAGCTTTTATATCATACTCGATTCCTGTCATGGAGTATGTGGATTTTAAATCCGACAACACTAATGTCGCTAAAGTATCACAAAATGGTGTTGTGACAGCCGTATCTTCGGGTAGTGCCAAGATTACCGCAACTGATATGATAACAGGTCATACTGCTGTATGCATGGTAACTGTGTCTTCAACAGTGAAGCCGACACAGCCGTCGACACAACCGCCTACAAAACCAACACAGCCTTCAACTCCAAAGCCGATAGAAACACAAACCGTACCGCCGACTCAGACACCTACAAAACCACAAAGCGAAACACTGAGCATTTCGGCTACATCAGGTACTATTTATGTCGGCAACCAGTTTTTAGTTAAAGCTACTTCAAATTCGACAGTTACATGGTCAACATCAGATTCAAAAGTAGCCACAGTATCAAACGGCCTTGTGACTGCTTTGTCAAAGGGCACAGTAAAAATTACTGCTAAAACATCAACAAAATCTGCCACTTGTACGATTACTGTCAAAGAGTCAACAACTTCAGTAAAGATTGCTCACGCTACCGCAACTGTAACCGCTGGAAAAACTTTCCTGACATATTCATCGACAAGCTCAGTATCGTGGAGCAGTAGCGATACATCGGTTGCTACCGTGTCTAACGGATATATCTATGGCGTTTCAAAAGGACAGGCTGTTATAACTGTGTCAAACTCAGGTGGTGCGAGCACAATGCTCGTTACTGTCAACGAGCCTGCGCCAATACGATTTGCTTACACATCACCTAACTGTGCCCCGAAAAACAGCACAGTAACTCTTGTTGCTATTACTGACGCTAATCGCTCTGAGGTTAAGTTCGAAGTAACCGTCGGTTCTACAAAAAAGACTGTCAAAGCCACTTCAAAATCTGCAGACGGCAAAAATTACATCTGGAAGGGAACAACCTCATTTAGCTCAGCTGGTACCTATGACGTCAAAGCATACAGCAAGAAAGGTGATTCGTGGTCAACCTGTGCGGATGCATCTACCACAGCTTTTGTTACTGATTCAACTGATAAAAACACAACTGTGTGTGCAAAACGTCGTGCAAGCGACGAGATTATCAACCTCATCGCAAATTACGAGGGCTTTATCAGCTCGGTTTATGCAGACCCTTTGACTGGCGACCCGACTTTAGGTTATGGTAGAGTTGTGTACAGTGGACAGCAGTTTTATAACAATCTTTCAAAAACCGAGGCTTACGCATATCTTGTGCAGACCGTTAACAACGACGGCTATGCATCAAAGGTCAACAGCTTTCTTGTAAACAATGCCGTGAAGTTCAATCAGCAACAGTTCGATGCACTTGTGTGTTTTGTTTACAATACCGGTACCGGTGTACTCTCAAATGACACTGAACTCAAAAACGCTTTGCTTGATTGTGACAGCGGTTCATCGACATCAAAAACTATTTATTACATCAATGGTTCTTCTGTTCGTATAAGAAAAGGTGCAGGCACATCTTACGATATTATCAAAGAACTTGACTACGGCACAGAGCTGACTATTCTGGAGAAGACAAGTTCTTCGTGGTATTATGTTCAGCTTAACGATGGAACAAAGGGTTACGTTGCTACTGATTACATTTCTTCAAGAACAAGCTCAGGTTCGCTTGATCTGAATTTTGTCAACAAGCAGAACCTCATCAATAAGTTCTGTCAGTATCATCACGCCAACGGTTGTATCTATGGTCTTTTATACAGACGTGTGGATGAGATGGAAGTTTTCTTCTACAACGATTACAGCAGAAACTACGGCACATATCAGTACGCAATCAAATTTACTTGTGCTTCAAACCCTGGTTTCCACACATAATACACATTGGAGGATTATATTATGAATAAAAGATTCGGATTTATCGGCGTAGGCAATATGGCAACCGCTATTATCGGCGGTATGCTGGATTCTGATTTTGTTGACGCTGAGTTTGTTAATATTTATGACAGCAACGAAGAAAAATGCTGGTATTTCAGCTCAAAAGGTGTAACTGTAAGAGAAAACAACATCTCAGTTGTAGAAAACAGCGACATTATCGTAGTAGCTGTTAAACCCCAGAATTACGCAGAAGTACTCTCAGCACTTTCAGCTGTTGATTGTAGTGAGAAGATTTTTGTATCTATCGCAGCAGGCATCTCGATTGACTTTGTACGCACTCAATTAAACCAGAATGTAAAGGTTGTCAGAGTTATGCCCAACACACCACTTCTGCTATCAAAAGGCGCAACAGCTCTCTGTCCGTCTGATGATATGACCGACGAAGAGTTCAAGCCTGTAAAGGATATGTTTGAACTCAGCGGTGTTGTTGAGATTTTTGAAGAATCCCACATGAACGAGATTATTTCTGTCAATGGTTCAAGCCCTGCTTATGTATATCTTTTTGCAAAAGCTATGGCGGAATATGCCCAGAGCTGTGGTATCGATAAAGACAAAGCGCTCAACCTTATATGTGCAACCTTCGAGGGTGCAGCTCAGATGATGCGTTGTAGCGGTGATGATATTGACACACTTATTGACAAAGTATCATCAAAAGGCGGCACTACCATCGAAGCGCTGAATTCATTTAAAGAAAACAACTTTACCGAGATTGTAAAAGAAGCTATGTCAGCGTGTACAAAGCGTGCTGAAGAGCTCGGTAAATAATTTCGAATAAATAAAACAAGCTGTGCATAATATACCACCAGATGGAGGTTTGTTATGAAGAGCATTGTTTTTTCAATTAAACACAGACAACCAAAGCGTGATTATGTTCGCTCGTACCGACGTATTACGGTTGCTGATATTAAGCGGTTTTTTACGCTTTATGCCGTCCAGATTTTGTTTTCTGTGATATTTCTGCTTTCAGTAATCCTTGGCTCGCTTTCGTTTTCTAATATCAGTCCACAAACGCTTGAGAAACTTGATTTCTTATTTGTGACCAATCTCAGTAACAGACTTGAACTCAGCACGTTTGATTTGTTTTGTTCGTCGTTTGCGTCATCATTTGTATTTATACTGTTATCATTTTTGCTCAGTTTTACAGCGTGGGGGATGTTTGCACTACCACTTCTGTGTGCTTTTAAAGGCTTTGGGGTGGGTTTGTCGTCTGTGTATATGTTCTCACAGTATTCGCTCACAGGAATCGGTTTTTACATACTGGTCATCCTGCCGTCTACTGTATTATTTTTGTTTGCTTTCATCGTATCGTTGAAGGAATCTTTTTCACAATCTGTGTTGCTTTTGAAAACTTTCTTTTCTTCTACATACGATGCTTATTTATTGCGACACACAAAGACATATCTGTTCAGAAATTGCATCATTCTGATTGCGGTTGCATTTTCGTCTGTTGTTGATATGTTTTTGTGGGAGCTGTTCGCAGGAATGTTTAATTTTTAATGAGGTAAGGGAATGGAAGAAACCAGGAAACGAATGAAATTCGAAATATTACTGGAAAGATATTTTTCGAATTTTCTGAAAATTTTACTCACTAATCTTATGTTTTTTGTACCACTGTGCATTGTGCTTACTATTATGTTTGTGATGCAGAGTGTGATACACGGAGTTTTGCTGACGGTTTTATCAGCGTTGTTGTTGACTTTGATTTTTCCCTTTTATGCGGGAGTTGTGCTCGTGTGCAGAAATATCGCGCGCGGGGATGAAGATGTCAGCGTTTTTTCTGATTTTGTAAAAGGCGTAAAAGACAATTTCAAACGCTTTGCTTTGTACGGTGCTATAACATCATTGGTTGTGATTTTCAGCTACTTTTCAATATCTGTTTATTCAAAGCTGTTGTCAGCTTCATGGGTGTTTTATGCACTTCTTTTTGCGTGCATACTGATAGCGCTTGCTGTACTGTTCATATTTTTCTATGTACCTGTTATGACGGTTACGTTTGATTTGTCTTTCAAAAATGTTCTGAAAAACAGCTTTCTGATGTCTTTTGGTGAAATCAAAAACAACTTCTTTGCGCTTATTGCTTTGGTTGTGGTACTTGCTATCGGCTTTACTGTTGTTGCTTTTTCTAACAACGCAGTTGTGCTCATAGTTATTACGCTTGTACTTCTGGCTTTGTTTATTCCGGCATCGTGCCAGTTTGTTGTAAGCTTTTTTGTGTATGATGATATGTACGCATCAATCGCTCAGCGTGACGAAAAGAACGATATGCTCGATAAAGCGATTGAAGAAGCTACACGCAAAAACGCTCAGCCGGTTCTGGCGGAAGATTATTCTGATGTAGATGTGTCTACACTCAAGGATACAGATGATTATATATTCTATAAAGGCAAAATGATTAAACAGAGCGTACTTTTAAAACGAGTGCTTGAACAAAGAGAAAAGACAAGCTGTGCTAACGAGGAGGAATAATATGGCTAAAAGAGTAACCTTAACACTAGTTTCTGTGTTGGTGATTCTGATTGCAGTAGCAGGTATTTATTTTTACACTCAGGGTGGATTCACTTCTGATGATAAACAAAAAGCAACTTCTGCTGTTGTCAGTGAGCAGTATCTTGATGAAGATATGGGTGACGAAGAATATATCGTTGATAATAAGAAAGAGGAAGAAACCGAAGAGAAAGAGGTTTCTGATTACATACCATCAGACGATGACCTTTCTGACAATACAGCGATTGTAGCGACAACCAATTTCACAATCGGCAAAATCGTTGACCATACCACAAACGAAGAGGTAGAGGGAAGAGTGGTTTTCGGCAAAAGCTATAAGCACGAAGAAAACTACATCAAATTCAACGACGAAGGTTATTTCGAAATTTACCTCAACGGTTATCTCGATAACGTCACAAAGGGCACTTACACAGAGTATGACGATATTATCTACGTTGAATTCGAAGACGGAACAGCCGCTGAGTACGATGTAAAGTACTCAGAAAACGGTATCATCAGCTACATTATGGTGAACTACGGCGACTACGATATTTACTTTTCTTAATAAAAATCCACCGGCTAAGCCGGTGGTATTTCAGATGCGCCTGAAAGGCTCTGTGATTAGCAGCGCCTCAAGGCGCATTTTTCGGTCTGACACTTGCGATTGTTACTTACTGCCCGTAAACGGGTCTTCCCAACCTCTTATTGTCATTTGGTCGTGTATTTGATCTTCTTTAAGCTGGTTCTTTATATATTCTTCTATTCGTTTTGCATTTTTACCTGCCGTACCCACATAATATCCCCTGCACCAAAACGACCTATTTCCATATCTATACTTTAAATTCCCATGCCTTTGATGTATTATTATGCTACTCTTTCCTTTTAGAAAACCCATAAATCCTGCTATGCTCATTTTCGGTGGTATTTCCACCAACATGTGTATGTGGTCAGGACACACTTCTGCTTCTACTATGTGTACTCCTTTCCAATCGCATAATTCTCTAAGTATTTTTCCTATCTCTACTCTGTTCTGTCCATAGAACACTTTCCTTCTATATTTTGGTGCAAACACTATATGATATTTGCAATTCCAACTTGTGTGTGCTAAACTATTATTGTCATTCATTTGATGACCTCCTTCTGTTTTTGTCGTGCAGTTGCCAGACCGCACTTTTATTATACCAGAAGGAGTTTTTTCTGTTTATCGCTAAAGCTTTTTTGAACCCCCGATACAATCGGGGGTTTTCGTTTAACAAAAAACAAAGCAGCACTTTAGGTGCTGCTTTTTTAATGCTCTTTTTCATTGTTGATGAACCATCTGTTATCCTCGAGAAAAAGATATTTTTCACTTTGTTTAATCCTGCAGGTGTATCGTATTCCTGCGCCACCTGCTTTAAGCGATGCTGCATAGCGTATGTCAGTTATTCTGTCTATCTCGAACGTCCGACCATCATCCCAGTTGATTCTGAGCGGCAAAATATTGCCGTCAGCATCAAAAGTGGCAGTTACAGATACATATTGCTTCATGTTATACCTCCTTTAAAATACCCGATTGGGTGTACAGTGTGGTCTTCTTTCGGATTGAATCCCGAAAGATTTCTGTCAAACATCAGCTTTGCGGGATTTATCGAAAAATTTCCGAAGCGGTTTTTGATGTTGTCAAGCGCAAAGCACAGTTTCTCCTGTTTTATTACATCGTGTTCATCCACGAAAAAAGAAGTTTGATGAGAGGCTGTATCGGGTTCAAAATCACTCACGCTTACTCCGAGACTACGTATATTTTTATCGAAGTGATAGTTTGCTTTAAAAAGCTCAATACACGCATCCAACACCTCACTTGTCAGATTGGTGGAACACTCAAGTTTCTTTTGTCGTGTGAAAGAGCTCAGCTTTGTGTCCCTGACGTTTATACAAACAGTTTTCGCCCGATATCCTTGCTCTCGCATTCGCCTGCAAACGCTGTCACACAACACCATAAAAATAATTTTAACGTCCTCAAAGGTCTCAAGGTCGCGTATAGCAGTAGTAGAATTTCCGATTGATTTTACCGCTGAAACTTCATCCGCTTTCATAACAGGGGAGAAGTCTAGTCCGTTTGCAAAGCTGTACAGCACGTCCGCCCATTTGCCAAAGTTGTTTCTGAGCAGTTGTATCGGGAAATTTGCGAGGTCACCGATGGTGAATATTCCGAGCTGTTTGAGCTTTCTGTTAGTAGCAGGACCGACATATAGCAGGTCGCTTGCCTTGAGTTCCCACACAACATTTTTGTAGTTTTCTTTGGTGATGACAGTAACGGCGTCAGGCTTTTTATAGTCACTTCCGAGCTTTGCGAATATTTTGTTGAAACTGACACCGATACTCACCGTGATTCCAAGCTCAGTTTTAATTCTGTGACGTATTTCTTCTGCGATGTTTTTACCACTTCCGTAAAGTGCTGTGCTACCCGTAACATCAAGCCACGCTTCATCAAGACCAAAAGGCTCGATATAGTCTGTGTAATCACTGTATATCTGACGGCACATTTTAGAAAATCGTATGTACCTGTCGTAGTGCGCTGACGCTGTTACAAGCTCAGGACATTTCTGTTGAGCCTGCCATATCGGTTCACCTGTTTTGATATTAAATTTTTTAGCTATTTCGTTTTTAGCCAGAATAATCCCATGGCGTTTATCTTTGTCGCCACATACAGCGACGGGCTTGTCACGAAATTGAGGATTGTACAGACATTCAACACTCGCAAAAAAACCGTTGCAGTCGCTGTGTAGTATAGTTCTCATTTTGCCACCTGTTTTATAATGCATAAGATTTCTTGATTTAATTATAGAACAGATGTTCGAAAAAGTCAACAAAAAGATAGCGGACCCAAAGATTGAGTCCGCATAAAATTTATGGTAATTAAATTATGAAAGGTAAGTCTGAGCGCTTTGAGCGAGCTTATCTGTAATCACCTGAGCATCGTCAGCATCCTTGCCAACAGCAGTGATGTAAAGCTTGATCTTTGGCTCAGTACCTGATGGTCTGATGATACAAGCGTGCTCACCCTCAAGTGAATAGGAGAGGACGTTTGATTTAGGAAGGTTGATAACCTTCTCTTCACCTGTAACAAGGTCGTACTCCTTGCTCTCAAGGTAGTCAGCAATCTTTGTTACCTTGTAAGAAGCAAACTCCTTTGGAGCATTTTCTCTGAGAGCAGCCATAATGTCAGCCATCTTCTGCATACCTGCAGCACCTGAGAAACCAAAGTTAAGTGTTGTGTTCTTGTAGTAACCATACTCTTTGTACATCTCATCCATAACCATAGCGAGAGTCTTGCCCTGCTTTTTGTAGTAAGCAGCCATTTCACAGATGAGCATTGAAGCAACAACAGCATCCTTATCTCTTACATAAGAGCCTGAAAGGTAGCCGTAGCTTTCCTCAAAACCGAATACAAATCTGTCTTCTTCGTTATCTTTCTCAAGATTAAGGATAACCTCACCGATATATTTGAAACCTGTGAGAACGTTCTTGAGCTCTGCGTTGTATTTGTCGCATATAGCGTTGATGAGCTTTGTTGTAACGATAGTTTTAACGATGATAGGGTCAGCAGGAAGTGTACCAGCCTCAGTACGTGAACGTAAGATATACTCAGTGAGCATAGCACCTGTTTCGTTACCTGTTAAAAGTCTGTATGAACCATCGTAGTCCTTAACGGCAATACCAACTCTGTCAGCGTCAGGGTCTGTAGCGAGAAGTAAGTCAGGCTTAACTTCGTTGCACTTGTTAAGACCGAGTTGTAACGCTTCTCTGATTTCAGGGTTAGGGTATGGACAAGTTGTGAAATTACCATCAGGCATTTCCTGTTCTTCAACGATAGTAACCTTTTCAACACCGATTTCAGAAAGAACACGTCTTACAAGCTTGTTACCTGTGCCGTTGAGAGGAGTGTAAACAACGCTCAAATCAGCGTCATCGCAGATGCCCTTAGCAACCTGACGTGTTTTTACACACTCAAGATACTGTGTGTATACACTATCATCAACGTATTCAACCATACCGCTTTCGATAGCTTCTTCAAGAGATGTAAGCTTAACACCGCTAAACATATCAATGCTCTGGATTTCGTCGTAAACAGCGTTTGCGGCAACGTCAGTCATCTGACAACCATCTTCGCCGTAAGCTTTATAACCGTTATATGCAGCAGGGTTGTGGCTTGCAGTGATCATAATACCAGCCTGACACTCAAAATGTCTTACAAGATAGCTGAGTACAGGAGTTGGCTGAAGCTCGCTTGTGATGTAAAGGTTGATGCCGTTGGCAGCGAGAACTCTTGCAGCCTCGTTCATAAACAGGTCAGCCTTGATTCTGCTATCGTGAGAGATAGCAACAGCACCCTTGCCGTATTTTTTGATAACATAGTTAGCAAGACCCTGTGTAGCCTGTCTTACTACGTAGATATTCATTCTGTTAGTACCCGCACCTATGATACCTCTGAGACCTGCAGTACCAAACTCAAGAGTACGATAAAATCTGTCGTAGATTTCTTCATCACGGTATGAAGGAATGTCTTCGTCATCTGTCATTGGATACTCTGTTGGAATCACCTGCTCGTCATCAGAATTCAGATCGAGCGGAGGAAGCAACGGAGAAAGCGTGGACTGGGCTTTTTTCATTTC
>JAZSHE010000001.1:0-1643 GCA_045533085.1 Ruminococcus sp. | reverse complement strand
ACTGTTTTTTGATTTGTGCCCATGTAAAATTATTGCTGTAACAGGCTCTGACGGCAAAACTACAACTACAACTATTATTTCAGAAATACTCAAAAAAGCTGGTAAAAAGGTGCATCTTGGTGGTAATATCGGAAAACCGTTACTTCCTGAAATCGAGAGCATTAATCCTGATGATATAGCTGTTGTAGAGCTTTCAAGCTTCCAGCTTATTTCTATGAGAAAAAGCCCTGATATCGCTATTGTTACTAATATCGAGCCTAACCATCTTGATATACATAAAGATATGCAGGAGTACGTTGATTCTAAAAAGAATGTTATTTTGCATCAGAATGCATTTTCGAAGTCTGTTCTTAATCTCGATAACACACTATCAAACAGTTTTTCGGATGATGTCAGGGGAGAACTCAGAAAATTCAGCCGTAAAGAAGAAGTATATAACGGTTGTTATCTTGATGGCAAAAACATCGTGTATAGCGAGTTTTCTAAAAAAACTGTTATTATGTCTATTGATGACATCAGAATCCCTGGTATGCACAATGTTGAAAACTTTATGACTGCAATTTCAGCGGTTTGGGGACTTGTTGATGTTGAAGATATAGTAGACGTTGCTAAGACTTTTTGTGGTGTAGCTCACAGAGCTGAGTTTGTTCGTGAGCTTGATGGTGTCAGATATTATAACGACTCTATAGCCAGCAGTCCTACTCGTACTGCGTGCGGCACGCTTTCACTTTACGACGAAAGAATATTGCTTATCTGTGGCGGATACGATAAAAATCTTGATTATACAGATTTAGGTAATATTATTTGCAAAAAGGTTAAACACCTTATTTTACTTGGTGCTACCGCTGATAAGATTGAATCTGCAGTTGTGAATAGTGTTGATTATGATTCATCTTTAATTAATATAGTAAGAGTTTCTTCGATGGATGAAGCGGTTAAAAAGTCGTATGAACTTGCTGTTAGTGGAGATATTGTTTCAATGTCACCTGCTAGCGCAAGCTTTGATATGTACAAAGATTTTGAACAAAGGGGAAACCACTTCAAACAGTTGGTCAACGAGCTTTAATGATTAAAATAATTGATAGTGATTTCACTCTTTTTGATGAATTTGCAGACTTTTGTAAGCTCGATTCATTTGGCACAAGAATTTACTCGCATTTTTTGTCATACGGATTCGGGTATGACTTTATAGATTTCTGGGTACAGCTCAATGAAGATGGTGCAGTAACAGCAACATTCTGTATGTTGGACAAGGATATGGTTGTTCAACTTAGCGATGATGCTGATTTTGAAGAAGCTTTTGCTTTTGTTTCGTTTCAGGATATGCTTTCGGTTACATTTGACTATAAGTATGATAAGTTCAACTGTTTTGCACATTCCGAGAAATTTGTCGGTGATGTTTTGAAGTTTAAAGGTAATGACTACACAAAAACACCTTATGATTTATCTGTACCTGAAATCAAGGAGTACCACTCACTTTTGAAAAGTTGCGAAAGTAAGGATTTTTCAGTCCCGGAATATATGACATTTTTGTCGGATGTGTCAAGAAGAATACAGCGAAATCTCTGTGATATTCAGGGTATCAGAGTAGATAATGAGCTTGTTAGCTGTGCGATGACAGTTTCTTTTACAGATTTTTCTGT
>JAZSHE010000241.1:0-2828 GCA_045533085.1 Ruminococcus sp. | reverse complement strand
TTCCAAGGAATCCCAGCTTGCAGAGCAGGAAGTATTCGATTACTGCGTAGCAAACGTAACAGAAAAGGAAGAAACAACAAAGGTTCTCAACGTTGTTTCAAGCCAGTACAAGAAGCCTCTCCTTGAGTTCTCAGGCTCATGCGCAGGTTGTGCTGAAACATCATATGCACGTCTTATCACTCAGCTCTTCGGTGACAGAATGTACATCTCTAATGCTACCGGCTGTTCATCAATCTGGGGTGGTCCTGCTGCTACATCACCATACACAACAAACAAAGATGGTCATGGTCCTGCATGGGCTAACTCACTGTTCGAGGACAACGCTGAGCACGGTCTTGGTATGTATCTCGGTCAGAAGGCTGTTCGTGACAGACTCATCGAGCAGGTTAAGGGCATCGCTGATTGCGACAAGTCTACTGACGAGCTCAAGGCTGCTGCTGCTGAGTACTTAAACACAGTTGACGACGGCGAAGCAAACGCTAAGGCTACAAAGGCACTCGTTGCTCAGCTCGAGACTGTTAAGGACGACTGTGACTACTGCGCTGCTATCTACGACCAGAAAGAGTTCTTATCTAAGAAGTCAGTATGGATCTTCGGTGGCGACGGTTGGGCATACGACATCGGCTTCGGCGGTGTTGACCACGTTCTCGCTACTGGCGAAGATGTAAACATCATGGGATTCGATAGTGAGGTTTACTCTAACACAGGCGGTCAGGCATCAAAGGCTTCTAACATCGGTCAGGTTGCACAGTTCGCTGCTGCAGGTAAGGCTATCCAGAAGAAGTCACTCGCTGACATCGCTATGTCATACGGCTACATCTACGTTGCACAGATCGCTATGGGTGCTGATATGAACCAGACACTCAAGGCTATCCGTGAGGCTGAAGCATACAAGGGCCCATCAATCATCATCGCTTACGCTCCATGTGAGATGCACTCAATCAAGGGCGGTATGATCAACTGCCAGAAGGAAATGGAAAAGGCTATCGCTTGTGGTTACTGGAACAACTTCCGTTACAACCCAGAGCTCAAGGCAGAGGGCAAGAACCCATTCATCCTCGATTCTAAGGCTCCATCAGCATCTTACCGTGACTTCATCCTCAACGAGGCTCGTTACAGCTCACTCACACGTTCATTCCCAGAGCGTGCAGAGGAACTCTTCGAGAAGGCTGAGGCTACAGCTATGGCTAGATATGAAGAGCTCGCTAAGCGTGCAGAGAAGTAATTGAATAATTGAGTTTTATTTGTAACGGCAAGGAACCCTTGTCTGTGACAAAATCAATTCACTTAAAATGGCGGTGTACCACCTCGGTACACCGCCTTATGTTTTGTAGAGATTTATGCAGATTTTGTCTGAATTTTCAGCTTTTTTCAAGTATGTGTACGCTTTACCTGTTGACTGTGTGCCTTGGGGCTTGAGTTCTTGACACAATGTTTTTGTAGCGGTATAATATCCGTGTCATCAATAGAATAAAAAGCGATATTGTGCATGAGAATTTGCACGCTTGAGTTTACAGCCTGACTGTAAATGAGAGGACAAGGGAAGCGTGGTGAGAATCCACCGCAACAGCCATTACCGTGTTTCGTTTTGCGATTAGTCGGAATGCTTGTCATATTGCTTAGTGCAAACGGTTTTCGGGCAACGGAGAACTGCGGGCGGTTTTTGTGCTGTGTTTCGCGTTCTCTTTGGAGGACGCGTTTGTTTTTATTCATTGAGAAAAAATCAATGAAAGAAGGACAAAAAATGAAAACAAAAATCTTATCCCTTTTACTGGCTCTTGTGATGTGTTTGTCGCTCGTTGCAACACTTGGCGGATGCGGTGCAGAACAACCTGAAAATGCAACTGCAACTCAGGTTGAAACACAGACGCCAACCGAAGACCCGCTGTGGCAAAACGCTATGTACACTGAGGATGTAACCTTAGGCGAGGGTGCAACTTCGATTGACGTAGAAGTAAAAGCCGGTGAAAAAGCTGTCACAATCACCATCAACACAGATGCACAGAATCTGCAGGACGCACTTCTTGAAAACAGCCTTGTTGAGGGCGAGGATGGTGCGTATGGTCTTTTCATCAAAAAGGTAAACGGCATTGTCGCTGATTATGACGAAGACAAATCCTATTGGGCAATGTACAAAGACGGTGAGTATCTGACAACAGGTGCAAACGAAGTGGTTATATCAAACGATGACCACTATGAGCTTGTTCGTACCAAGTGATGCATGACACGATGTGCAACAAGAATAAGGACAAAGACAAGCACAGGCTGACGCTGTTTGAAATGACGCTTTTTGCGATGTTTTCAGCTATGATGTTCATCTCAAAAATCGTGATGGAGTTTTTGCCAAACATACATCTGCTCGGAATGTTTGTGATGTTACTGACAGTTGTTTATCGAAAAAAAGCACTCGTTCCGATTTATATTTACGTTTTGTTAAACGGAGTGTACTCAGGATTTGCTATGTGGTGGGTGCCGTATCTTTATGTATGGACAGTGCTGTGGGGATGCACAATGCTGTTGCCACAACGAATGAGCAAAACAGCGAAAATGATAGTATATCCGATAGTTTGTGGACTACACGGGTTGTGCTTTGGTCTGCTTTATGCTCCTGCTCAGGCGTTGATGTTCTCGTTTGATTTTGAGCAGACGATTGCATGGATAGTGGCAGGACTACCATTTGATTTGTTCCACAGTGTTGGCGACCTTGTGTCAGGATTACTTATATATCCGCTGTCAGAGGTTTTACAAAAACTGAACACAAAAGTCGCTGATAATAAGCGTAAGAAAGAGCCGTGGGAAACCACGGCTCTTTTTGTATCCAAAAGAAT
>JAZSHE010000223.1:0-2782 GCA_045533085.1 Ruminococcus sp. | reverse complement strand
ACGGCGTATTTGCAGACAGAACAGATGCATATGTTGTTTACAAGACATCAAATACAGCAAATGTTGAAGGTGTAATGGTAGTAACACTTGCAGACGGCACAGTTTACGAATACAACGTAATCTTTGATATTGGTCTTTAATTCTCGGGCTTTTAAACTTAATATTTAATTCCTGAAAACGGGGCGGTTGTCGCAAGACAATCGCCTTTGTTTTTGCTTTAAAAATAACTCCTGAATATTTTTATTAAAAGCAAATATTAAACTTTTTTTGGAATAATGTTTGTCATCTTCATTTTTTTTGCATTCTTGATATTGACGGAGTGAAAAAATGGTGCTATAATTACGATGTATAATTTTAATTATAATAGGTTGACTGTACGCAAAAAGTATACAGATTTTATTCATGGGGCGGTCAGGTGTGTTAATCTGTGTCAGTGCGATTTAAGTTAACCTGAATTACAAACAAATATCAAAGAATTTTCGAAACATTTAAGGAGATGATACAGAATGAAAAAATCCTCAAAAAGATTATTGGCATTTTTACTTTCTTTGATTTTGATTCTGACTACGGTAAGCGTAGGTTTCTTCGGAGTTACAGCATCTGCTGCTTCAACATCCGTAACAAAAACAGACAACGCAATTATTGCAGTTCCTGAAACTGTTTATATGACACCATCTACAGGTGAATCAAAAACAGGTCAGTACTATGTAAACAACATCCTTACCTCAGGAAGTTCTTCTGTAGAACTTGAAGCGAATGGTGCAAACACAAATGGTTATGTTCGCTTCTATATTCCCGGAGCAAAGGATGTATCTATCGCAGTTAACACTATAACAGGTGGTATCGGCGACATTGTGCTTGCCGGTGCAGGTGCAACAAGCGGTACGTTTGAAAATCAGTCCTACGGTTCGTTGATTGATGCCAATGGATTCTTCCAGTTCGATGGTGCAGGCTTATACATCAACGGTACTGGTCTTACTGCAGGCAACACTGCTCTTGCTGAATGGGTATTCACAATCACAATGAACGACGGTTCAGTAAGAAAGTATTATGCTTATTCAACACTTTATGCACCTTACTATCAGCCTGTTGGTGCATCAACATGGTGTGAAACTCAAAGCTTTAACAGATCCACAATGTCTTCTGCTTTGTGGGTTGACGGTGTTCATGGTTTCACCGCAAGTACTTTAGCAAATGCAAGTCCATATTATCCACGTACAGACAACTTCCTTCCCATGATAGGAGCATTCTATAATTCCGGATTCAACAACAGAGCTTTTGACCAAGACTGGGTTCAATCAGGTAGTAACGGACTTGGTGCCACTGTTGCATACAGAAGTGGTGGTAGCGGTAGTTACCATCGTAGTGTAAGTGCAGTCAGCCCCGTGGCTAATATTACAGTTGATACCAGCCGTTACGATAATTTCAATCAGATTCCTAACGTTAAGATAGGCTTTATGATTACCAGTTCCAATGGTACTCAAAATGGCGAATGGTATGTATCAAACTATACAGGTTCCGTATCAAATGGCGGTTCCAGTGGTAGTAACAGAGATAACGTTGGTGCAAATGACTTTAACAATAATAAAGGCACAGTGCTTAAGTCAGGTGGAGAAAAAAATTGCACCCTGAAATTTCATGAAGCTTTAAGTATTGCTGTAAGTTCAGGTACTATACAGCTTAAAGGTGCCGCCAGAGGCGATCACGACAGTGGTGCGATTGATACTTCTGCGTGGAACACTAACTATCTTCAGATTA
Source organism: Ruminococcus sp. (assembly GCA_045533085.1). Taxonomy (GTDB): domain Bacteria; phylum Bacillota; class Clostridia; order Oscillospirales; family Acutalibacteraceae; genus Ruminococcoides. The sequence continues at coordinate 1,024 of JAZSHE010000223.1, read as the reverse complement.
ATGTTACAGGCACAAATAAAAACGAACTCCGTCAGGCAGTTCTCAAAGGTACTTCACTTAACGCTAACAACTATACAAGCGAATCCTGGAATAATTACCTTACAGAACTCCGTGCAGCAGCACAGGCTCTTGGTAATCCTTCAGTAACTGCAGCGGCAACAACAATCCTTACAAGTAAGATGAATGCTCTCCAGACAACTGTTACATTTAATGCAAATGGTGGTACAGTTAACGGTTCTTCATCAGTATCTTACAACGTAACAGTTGGTGCTGCCCCAACTTTACAGGTAAACCTTTCAGCTTACACACCTGTAAGAGATGGTTATATATTCAGAGGTTGGGCAACATCAGCTTCTGCAACAAGCGGTTCAACAGGTACAGTTACAGCTAACCTTAAACCCACATACTATGCTACATGGGAAAAGATTTATCATGTAACATACGATAACCTTATTGATTTCAGTCAGTGGAATACAAAGACTGCTTCTAACGCTACAATCAGTAACGTGGTTGATGGAGGATTTACACTTACCTCTAATGCAGGTGTTGGCGAAGGCACATCATCTTCACCATTCTTCCCCGTTGTTCCCGGTAAACAGTATAAGGTTGATATCGACTTTATAGGCGATGGTTGGGACGTTTATATCTTCTTCTGTGATGCTAACGGCAACTGGATTGATTTCTCAGACGGTGCATCAAACAGATATTCATCAAATGGCTCAACAGGTGTTCCTAAAGATAATGCAGTATTCACAGCTCCTAACAAATCAGAAGTTGTGAAAGCACAGATCCGTGTTGACGCTAACGGCTCAAATAATGCCGTAAGATTTGAAAATATCAGAGTTACTGAAGCTGGTGCACTTGAAAGCGGCGACGTTTCATACCTTCTTGGTAAAGAAATTCTTAAAGGTCAGACATATGGTGACCTTCCCACACCTACAAGAGAACACTATGATTTCCTTGGTTGGTACACAGCAGACGGCACACCCGTTAACTCTGAATCAGTATTCAATCAGTCAAGCGA
>JAZSHE010000024.1:0-2054 GCA_045533085.1 Ruminococcus sp. | reverse complement strand
CGCTAAAGCTATTGCTGTTAATTTCGGCGAAAAAGCAAACGATGTTTACGACATCACAAAGCTGAATGCTGTGAAAAGCCGTATCAACAGCGAAATCGAGAAAAGCTACAAGGCTCTGGGTAACAAGTATTACATACTTGCGAAGAACTCTCAGCTTGATACAGCTGATTTTTCTAAAGAGCTTTCTGCACTCGACGAATTACACACACAGAAGGATACTATCGCAAAACAGATAGATGACCTCAAAAACTTGAAGCGTTGTCCTGTATGTGGTAAGGCTCAGATTGGTGACAAGCCTTTCTGCGCTGATTGTGGCTCAAAACTTTCTTAACTTGGTGATATTTTATGCAAAATGATAATATAAAGAAAAGTTCTTCCCAGACCTTTTTAAAAGGTGCCGCGGTTCTGAGCATCAGTATGATTGTTGTAAAACTGTGTGGTATGGTTTACAAGCTGATGCTGACACGAATTTACTCGATGTTTGGTGACCAGTACGCAGGTATCGGTACAGGACTTTTCACAAATGCTTACGAAATCTACATCCCGCTGTTCACACTTGCTACAGCAGGATTTCCGATAGCTATATCGCGACTTATCTCAGAGAGTATAGCAAAGGAAAGATACAAAGATGTTCGTCAGATATACAAAGTGTCCATCCCGTTTTTTGTTACAATGGGTCTTACTTGCTTTGCGCTTATGGTAGGACTGAGCTTTGTGTATGTTGATATCATCAAATCTCCGTATTCTATTTACGCTATGATGATGTTGGCACCATCGATATTCTTCGGATGCATAGTTTCTATTTACCGAGGATATTTCGAAGGTCAGCGCAATATGGCACCGACCGCAATTTCTGAGATTGTCGAAGCTGCTGTCAAGATGATTCTGGGACTTTCACTTGCATACATTGTTATGAAGGCAGGCATTACGCAGTACCAGTCAACAAACACTATATTCGGTATGACTTTTTCAAGCGAGACCGAAGCGATGAACACAATTATCGCTTTTTCTGTAGCAAGTGCAATATTTGCGATTTCGCTTGGCGGTTTGTGTTCGTTTATATCACTCAGGATTATATACAAACACAAGAAAAACGCTATTCCTGAGGAGTATTTTGAAAACTCAGTTGACGCTATGAGCAGAAAGGAAACTTTCAACAAACTGCTCAAAACAGCGATTCCTATCGGCCTTGCCGCACTTGTAATGAGCATTAGCTCAACTATCGACACAATGGTTATCCAGAATGTTCTGTACAATATGGCACAGAATAATCGCGAGGCACTTCTCGCTCAGTACGATGGTAACCTTGATAGCCACATTCCGTTAAATCCGACAAAGAGCAATCCGATTACAATCCACACATATCTGCTCGGCGCATATAGCTGTGCTCTCACAATTATGCAGCTTGTAACAGCTGTTACTCAGGTGTTTGGTACCAGCGCTATGCCGTCAGTTACTGACGCATACACAAAGGGCGACAAACGTGTGCTCAAGAAGTCCATCGAAACAGTGCTTAAACTCACCGTGCTGTTTACATTACCTGCAGGTGTTGGTATGTTTGTGCTCTCATATCCGATTATGTCCTTGCTTTACGAGGGATATATCGCAGTTGTTGGTGCTCAGGTCCTCAAAGTTATGGGTCTGTCAGTAATCTTTATTGCGACAAGTACACCGATTTGCAGTATGCTTCAGGGTGTTGGCAGAATCGATATGCCACTCAAATTGTACTCAATCGCAATGGTGCTTAAAGTTGCGCTCAACTACGCTTTTGTAAGCATAGTGAGCATCAATATTATGGGTGCTGCTGTTGGTTCACTTGTAGCATATCTTTTTGTTTGCGTTGTGGGAATGTACTTCCTTATCAAGAAAGCAGGAGTTGTACCTGACTTTTTCCACACATGTGTAAAGCCACTGTTCGGCTCAATCATCTGTGGTGTAGCTGCATATTTGTCATACGAGCTGCTCGCAAAAGTAATGGGAAGCGCCGTCGCGACATTATTATCTATTGTGATTGCAGGCGCATTTTATCTTGTTGCTCTGCTTTTGATGCATAC
>JAZSHE010000049.1:0-2416 GCA_045533085.1 Ruminococcus sp. | reverse complement strand
TAGTTTGTGTGGTGTTTTTTGTGCACATTAGAATCCATATTAAACCTCTATGACGCCCTCCAGAATGGCTTAACACTCGCATAAACTGCAATCACGACAGCGAAGTTTGAAATATCGTGTTTTTTGACACCCTGGCGATATCAGCTCAAAAACCGCATAACAGTCGGCTTTGCCGTCTGATGTGATTGCGTGGAAGTCGGTTACGACACCCACGCTTATTCCTGCAACAAAATCGGAGGAGTGAAAACATCCTAAAACTCAAGAGATTATATAGATCACGCGGCAATCGCATTTGAATTTATCTTCTCGATTACCTTACGGATACCAAGCCAGACTGATACGTCAGTGAACACTTCAACAATACTTCCTCTATCAGTGAATGGAGCTTCCTGTAAAACCGACAAATCTTTCATCATACCATTGTGTACAATATACTCAACAATCTGATTTACGAAATAGATTTGTCTAGCATCAAGGTTTGCATCATCCAGATACTGTGCAAATGCAGTTTTTGCAGCATTCATATCAAGACCAACAATTTCACGAACGAACTCACCGAGTGGTTTTTGACCGTACTCAGCTTCGTAGTCCTGCTTTGTGCCAACTTCACTCCAAAGTATTTCTTCAAGCACTTTTACATCATCAGCATTAAGCGGAACATTAGATCTGAGTTTTGAGATAACCTCGTTATCCTGATGCTGACGAACATAGAACTCAGCCTTGGCTTTATAGTTCTTCAAATCATCATTTTCAAGCTCTGACTCATTCCACTCCATAGAGAGAATCTCATCATCGAAATTGGTGTTATAAATGCCAATGTCGTTTCGTATATACTTCATCAAGTTTCTGAGTTTTTCACGGATATGTTCGAACTCGTTGATTCCTGCGTTATCAATATAATCTGTATGCAGAATTTTATCAATCAACGCCGCCTGCACCATAATCTCAGGTATATTTGCAATGCTAGCAACAGCAGATACTTTCTTAAACAAATCACTTCGTGCACGAGTGTATTTCTTGCCAATGAGATATGCCAGCTCGATACCATACATAAGAGCATCGAATCTCATAGCTTTAGGGTCATCATCGTCAGGAGTAATCAGCGGACAGAGTTCCTCTTTCATATTCAGCGTATCTTCATATGTAAGAGTTGTATAGTTATCAGGATTCGAGAACAGTTCAACATATTTCAGATGCTGACGAACAGCAAAGTTGTCCTTGTGAAGTTCTCTCACCTTTTTAACCATATCATCAACTAATGATTTTCTAAACTCAATCAAATCATCGGTCTGATATTCTATATCCTGCAGTTTAAAAGCAATCTGAGCTTTGAGATTAAATATCGCACCTTGCAGCGCTACCTGATTAGCAGTCGGCTTACCGCTACTCATACGGAAAAACTCAAAGTTTCCACAAAAGTCGAAGATATAAAACAGCTTTTTATCTTCACCATCGAGCAAACCTTCGCAAAGTCTTGTGCCACGACCAATCATCTGCCAGAACTTTGCTTTGCTCATAACCTTTTTGAAGAAAACAAGGTTCACAACCTCAGGTACATCAATACCGGTGTCGAGCATATCAACAGAAATTGCAATCTGTGGTAGCTTCTTAGGATCGGAGAACTCATCAATCGCACTCTGGGCATAATTAATCTTGTTATCAATAACCTTTGCGTAGCCATTGAGGTGAGGATATTCTTTGTTGAACACTTGGAATATCTTTTCAGCGTGGTTGTGATTTTTTGCAAAAATGATAGTATTTCCTAGTTTTTCACCGTAGTCGATTCTGATGCCGTTTGTCATCAGGACCTTGAGCACTTATCTTATAGTATCCTCGTTGAAAATCCTTTCGTTGAGAGCAGACGAGCTGATAGCATCAGGGAATTCTCCATCTTTTGCAAAATACTCTTCATACCTAGCTTTATCTTCATCGGAAAGCTCGTCATACACGATACCCTGCTCGATGAATTTCAGCTTTGTTTCAACGGACATGTAATCAACAAGGTAGCCGTCTTTTACAGCCTGAGCAAGCTCGTAGCCGTAAGTCGGTACACCGTTTTCAAGCTCAAAAATTCCATAGGTGTTCTTGTCAATTTCATCTCTCGGAGTCGCAGTAAGCCCCACAAGATGAGCGTCAAAATAGTTGAAAATGTCCCTGTATTTGTTGTAAATGCTTCGGTGAGCCTCGTCACAGATTATAAGGTCAAAATGTCCCACCGTGTAAAGCCGTCCACCGTTTTCATCACGGGTGCTGTCAATGCAGTTCATCATCGTCTGATAGGTTGAGAAAACACCTCTCGCGTTGAAATTTTCCTTGTCCTCGCAAAGATTCACAACCGAAAGATTAGGCAGCAGATTGACAAAAGCACGCTTTGCCTGAGTAACAAGACTGTTTCTGTCAGCAAGGAACAGCACAT
>JAZSHE010000025.1:0-10386 GCA_045533085.1 Ruminococcus sp. | reverse complement strand
ATATGCCACTGACCCTTTGAAGTAGTAGCAGCCATATCCGTTGCGTAGTATGTGTTGCTGCCGTCTCTGACAACAGCCTCGGAATTCCAAGTACCAGCCGAATTTGCTTCTGATGCAGTTTCAAAACGCTGGAACTTAATTGCAGTGTCAGCTGTGTTTCCTGATCCAACAGGAACATAAGCTCTCCACTGTGTAGCGTTGTCACCGATAGACATATAATAATACTTGTAAACATCGCCAAATTTAGCGACAATCTTGTATCTGTACTCTTGGTTCATTGTAGCATCTACAAGTTCAGTTGAGAACCTAATCTCTTCAACATCAGCGAATGTACCAACACCCTGTCCCTTGTTCAGGAAACCTGCAGCGCCTGTTCCCTCGTAACCAAGAGCGGTGTAAATAATATCACCATTGCTGTTTTCCACAGGGTTAGTCGCAACCCACTGAATTTTAATATTAGCATCGGTAAAACTCTGTGAACTTGTATAGTTATAAACTAATTGGTCACCCTCGTTATACTTGTCGAAGTAGCCAATCCAGAGGTTCTGTGACTCATCATAGAACATTCTTGTAGCATTTGCTGATGCAGTAGTGCTATTTGAAAGATAAAGACGTCCTTGTGATGCATCATTAACGAACTGGAACGAGTTAGGGTTATATGCGTCAACTGTTGCGCATGTTGTCATATCTTTGAACTTATAAAGCTCAATATCAACATTATCCCACACACCATAGCCGACGTTACCTGTATTATTTTTCAAAACGCTGAGCGCTTTGAAAATATAAACGTTACCATCATTTACAGCCGGAGCTGTGATCGGCCATTTATATTCAGGAGTATGAACCCCCGTTGATGCAGTATATGTACCATAGAAGAAGTAGCCATCAGATGGGGTTGTTGCAAGGTGTTTTCTCATATCATCAGAGATACGAGGAGTTGGTTCACCTTCGTCAGATGCTGTTACCCAACGAATTATGTCACTGCTACTTGGCGCAGTTGTCTGTGTCATAGGAACAACAGAAGTTGTAGTGCCATCTTTGTAATAGAAATACAAACTCTTGGTTTGATCTTCTGTAGTAACGTGCATACCCTCGTGACCTTCAGCGATACTAAATGTGTAGTCATCGAAGAAGAAGGTCTGGAAGTTAGACGCAGCATTGACAAACTGGAAGTTAATTTTAACTGTGCATCCGAGAAGTGCTTCTTTCTGAGTGTCAGTTAACTTCTGATACTCAACATCTCTTTCTTCGAACCAGATTTTAACATTAACTTTGGTATCATCACCACCACCAGTTGTCGAGAAAACAAACTGGTTAGAGTCAGTATTTGTCTGATAATTATACTGGCTGTTATTTGAAAGGCCAGTTGAAGCAGTACTCTTGGTACCGCCAGCTTTTGAATTTACAGCGTTGTAAGTTTTTGAATCGATTGAGTAAATACGTGTGTTTGATGAATTTGTACCAGCTGTGACAGAAATACGCATAGCCTTCTCAGCAACAACAAGCATCTCCTCTGTAACGTCAGTATTATCAGAGGTTACATCAAAAATCTCAGCTTTATCAAAATAGTAATTGTATGACTTAGCGGTTTCGTTGTGAACCTGGAAGTCAAAATTATAATAGCTGGTATTGTAATCAGTAGTATCACCCAGACGATAAGTACTTGCACCAGCCTTCTTGAAGTAGAAATTCTGTGCATCAGGTGTTGAAGCCTGTGCTAACTGATATAAAGCAGTCGGACGGAAATATGTAGACAAATCAACCATATTTGTCGCACCATCTTTAACGTCAAAGCGATAATTAAGGTTTGAATTAATCGGAAGGTCATCACCTTTAATAACAAGTGATGACATCGACTCAATCCAGCTGAATGATGTAATACCTAAAAGTATCAAACACTGTACAAGTGCCACGATGGATACGATAGCACTTTTACTGTTTTTTAAATTGAACAGATTTTTGCAAATATCTTTGATTCTTTTCACCGTGACACCTCCTTTAGTGTATTATGAAATAAAATTTATGATCCTGAGCCGTTGTAATCCCAACTGCCCGCATCATAGAGGACAACATTCATTGTTTCATTGTCTTTGTATCCGCTCATTGTAAGCAGGCTGCCATCACTGTTTTTGAGTAATGTTGCAGATGTATTCTCACCATTTGATGACTGATAAATCATACCGTTTCGGTCAACACCAACGCTGCCTACACCCTTGATATCTGCGGTTTTATAACCATTCGTATCTTCATTGTTAAATATAAGAGCATTATATAACGAAGTATTGATTGTAGTATAATACTGTTTATATCCGCTAACAGAATCTGAATACCAAGTCATTTCATTACCAGGCCAAGCCTTTGTATTACCATTACTGCCGACAGCATCCCAAACATAACAATATGGGTTGTTATTATATCCGCAGTATGTTGTAGAAAGCTGTAAGAAGACAGTAATCTGGAAGTTTTCGATTGAACAAATGTTGTCTCCAATCGTATTTGAATGTGCGTTATTTGTCGAACTCTCATACTGAATACCCTGTAATGGTGTAATATCCCATTTGTCGTCATGGTTAGAAGGGTCGCAACGCTCTACACGATAATTGTAGTAACGTCTGTTAGAAGGAACTACGCAACCATAACCATAGCCACCATCACCAGGTTTGTAATAATCGTTTTTATACAAATATGAATAGAAATCGTTTGTACTGTTAGAGTCTGTGCTATTGGCGTAGAAGTGAACCTGTAAAAACGCATTGTCCATCTTCGATTTTGCTATGTTCTTAACCTGAACATAGAGCATATCAGAACCCCAATAGCTCCATTTGTTACCATTTGAATCTTCAGTAATCTCAAAGAACTTACCATTACAAACACCAGCATTCCAGCTCATGTGATATGTAAGTTGGTTGAGGTTGGAGTTAAGCGAATACTTGTCATTAAAATTATAGTAACGCTTGAAAGTGATGTTACCATTCAGAGTTGTGTGATTTGTACCATTCTTCGAGTAAACATCATACGGTACAACAAAGTAGTACATACCTTTATCGGTTGCACCAGAAGCTTTATACTCAACTGTTTGTGATTTTCCGCCTGGATATTCATATTTATAGTTCATAGTAAGAACAGAAGTGGTTCCGTCTAAATCAGAGTTCTTTATCCACTGACCATTCGTACCATCAAACACAGTTACTGTGTGAACGTCATGATCGCCCCACAGACCACCACAAGATTTCGCAGGAGCTTCAGTGTGATTGGAGCCGTTTTCGTTCTTGGCTGTTGTTGGAGCACCGTCAGAAAATGCAGTGAATGTAACAGTGCTATCAGTAACTACATCCAAGTCTTTGAAGCCATCTGTATCCCAATAGTTCCACACTTCATCTTCTTTGAGTGGGTTAACTCGGCGGAACATAATATGCTCGGAATTTATGAGGTCTTCAGGAGCAGTACATTGCCAGATAGTAGGTTTTCCCTCTTCATCATCATGTACGCTCATCATATAACCCTTTTGATTTTCAACATCGTAGAGCTGAATAACCGGTTTAAATGATACACCAGTATCAGTAACAACTCTGTCGTCAATCCAATTTTCCCTTGTTTTATCAAGGAATCTATATGTATACATACTTTCGCCAGAATCTTTTGTAGCGAAAATAAGATTCATATCAATATCTTTTCCTGCGTATACGTCCTCCGTACAGTCAGGATCAGTACCCTCAAGCCATACAATCATTGAAAGTGGCATTGTCTGACCAGCTTTAATTGTAAAGAGAGGGTTGTTAGAACCGAAATTATAGTCATCGATAGATGAAGCGAAAGCTGGGATGACTACTTTTGAATCACCAGAATTGTCGTCAATCTCGATAACTGGAGCGTATGGACGTTGGAAACCAGTTGATACACCCGGAGAGATAACCGGATATGTACCACCATCAACAGTTCCAACATAATCTTCAGTTTCCCATCCGAAGGTGTTGTCACCCGTTGGAGAACTTATCATATAGATATAGCCGTCTTTTACAGGTGAAATATCTCCTGTTTTAACAGCACCACCAGAAGAATTACCATCATTGAAGATGATAGAATCATATTTAGCGTTGAAAGTATAGTAATAGATAGAACCCGAAATATGGGTCATAGGTTTACCCGGCCAAGCAGACAACGCTTCATCGCTGTTGCCGTTCTCTCGCCAGATATATGCGTATGGCTGTTCCCAACCAAGAGTGTTGTTGAAATAAACGGTGATTCTTTCTTCATCATCCGGAGTTGTTGGATCTTCAGTTGGAGCCTCAGTTGAACCATTATCACCTGAGTCATCGCCACCAAGATCAGGAGCTTCACCAGTGAATGTTGTAGGATTCTCCTCTAATAACATACCATAACCACTGTTATAATTGCCAGCGTACGCATTTCCACTCGCATTAAGCTTGAATTTATATAAGTAGTTATGATAAATATCATGTTCAGGTAACTGTACAGATGTATCACCACTATCATTTGAATTAGGATCTCTTCTAAACTTAATGAAAGTAAGAATACTATCGTCAATACCTGTGATTAAAGTTTTTAAGTCAATATAGTAGATGTTTTCTTCAGTAGGATGCTGTTGCATTTTAAAACATCTATTGGTATTTCCAGCAAGGTTAGCTGTATGGTCAGTTTCAATCCAAACCTGATCCCAAGTAGAACCTGTTGTATCAAAATAAATGATAAAGGTTGACTGAGTATCTCCAGGACCAGTGGTTGGCTTCTCAGTAGGTGGCTCAGTTGGTTCCTCTCCCTCATACTCCTGAGAAAGAAGCGATGATGTAACCTTACCTGATGAACCATCATTCTGATAAAATGCAAGTCTCAGAGCTTTACCGTTAGCAGAGTCATCAAACTTGAAGTACGACTTAGAGTTAAGGAAAACCTGCATATCTTCAGTACTTGTGTTAGTAAGTGTAAAGTCAATGTTAATATACTTAGAGTTCATATCATTGACGGTTGCTTCGCGGAACTTGATGTTACTGGTATCAGTAGCGTTGAATGTACCGGTTGTAGGAATGAAGATATTACGTCCATCAAGAGATGTAACCGGCTCAAACTGGAACTCATTGAGATAGTTCCAGATATTAACATAGTCATTATCATTCGCGTCATTGAAGTCGATCTGCAATCCTGAGTCAGGCTCAACAGAAATAATATCTGTGTTAACAACATTGTTCTCAGAGAAAACAAACCATGCAAATGTACTCACACAGATAAGGATAATAACCTCAAGAAGAGCAACCACAGAAATAAGCGGTGACGTCTTGAAAATATTCAGTTTTTTAGAAATAGAATTTTTCATAATTTACTCCTAAAAACAGAATTGTGTAATAAATCATCAGCCTCCGGCTAAATCAAAGTTAACCTGGAACTGACCACCTGCTACAGCTCGACGAGATTCAGCGTCACATCCTTCAATCCAGATGTTAACCTGAGTCTTACCATAATAGTAATCGCCGATTTTATAATCTACATCACAGATAGCATCTTTGCTAGGGTCTGTAACAGTGTTCAAATAGTTTCTGTCTTCACCATCATACAAACCTGTTGTCTCGTTAAAGATGTATGTAAAATAATGATGAGTGAAAGTATCAGCAGGGTGACCCATAAATCTATCAGTAGCACCATAATAATCAACCACTGTGTTATCCGGTGTAAGACCAGTCTTTAACTCCCAATCATTGAAATTGTTTGTGGAATTAAGGTGGATATCCGGACGAGGAAGCCATAATACACGCGCTGAGTCATTACGATTAGCAGAATCTTCCCCTTCTATGAAGCGGCTGTAATTTACAAAAGAAACTCGTACAGCACCGACAACAGCATCTTTGGAAAAATTGCCGTAATCAGATTTACGATTATCGCCTGTGTCTTCAGTCTGGATAAGATTTCCGTCGCCAGGTGTTTCCTCGATAGCACCTTTTACAAACGAGTTTTTGTCAAGATAAACTCGGCATGGGTCCTCCGCTCTGAAGTACATATCAATACAGATATATTCTTTGTTAGGAGAAACTGTTGTAAAAGTGTGGCTTGTTCTGTCAATATCTTTGTTCTTAAGCTGCATCGAAGGACGCACCAAAGTAACACCATCACCAGTGATATCTACAGGGCTGAAATCGTCAAGTGCATCGTAATGAATACCATCAGCAGTAATGACATCTCTGAGGTTAAGGTTTTTACTGTACTGGGACATTGTGTACTGGTATCCATTTTTTGAAGATTGGAAACCTACAGCCATATCAAAGTACTTGCCTGCAGTAGCCTCAAGAGTCAGACCATCAGCGTTTACCGGTGCATCTGGCGGTATAAACCAAGCAACCGACGCGATAAATATCATCACAATTAAAGCGAGCAATAACATGATAGCTTTAACCATTAGTGCGGTGTTTTGCCTTTTATTCATATTATTGCTCCTTTCGTATAAATTTTAATTTAGTTGAAATCCTCTGCATCATCTAAATTGAGGATTTTTTCAGGCTTGTAATCAATAAGAAGCTTAGCTTTCTTGACAAACGCTCTTGCCTTCTTCTTAGTCTTCTTAAGGTCTTTATCATACTTAGCCTGAATAGCTTTTGTTTCGTCTTTGAGTCTACGCTCATACTTCTGAGCATCAGTAAAGCTCTGAGCTTCGCGGATTTCTCTGTCTTTGTCAGCGAGTTTACGCTCATACTCCGCTCTCAAAGCTTCAATCTTTGACTCATAGTCAGCAGAAAGCTTCTTAACAGCTTTTTCGTGTTTTGAAATCTGATTTTCCTTTTTCTTTATGTCAGCAATGTGACCACTTACAGTCTTGTTAAGAGCTGAATACTCACCCCTCGCCTTTTCAAGCTCTTTCTTGAGCTTTTCAGAACGGGAATTGTTCTTCTCAATCATACTGTCACGTTCAGCGACTTTAGCTTTCTGAGCTTCACAATCGGATTTCATAGCTTTGAAATCGCCCTGTAAAGTTGTAAGCTGTGTTGAGAGATCAGCAATCTGTGAGTTGGCAGTTGAAATCTGATTCGCTTTGTCTGAAATTTCGGCAGCCTGTGAAGAAATAGTGCTGTCTCTTTCGACAACTGTTGCTTTGAGAGAATCGTTCTCGCTGTTGAGTTCACTATTCTCAGACTGTAATGTTGCTACGTTTTCACTGAGATCAGAAATCTGTGTTGCCTTATGAGCGATATCTGCTTTCTGAGTAGCGATAGTATCCTCGTGCTTGGCAACCGTGTCTTTAAGACCAGTATTTTCATCAGTAAGAACAGCATTTGCATCACGTAATTCAGCAACACTTGCGTTAAGTAAAGAAATTTCAGAAGCCTGTTCTTCGATTTTCTTAGCCTGCTTTTCGCACAAATCCTCTAGTTCAGCGATACGAGCTTTATGCTCTTCGATTTCTGCTTTCAAATCACGGATAGTGGTTTCAAGAACGGAAATCTTATCGTTGAGGAAGTCAATGTGCTCTTCAAGCTCAGCGATTTTAGCTTTGCATCTTGCAACTTCAGCTTCGAGTTCTGCAACCTTAGCCTCAAGCTCAGCAATCTTAGCGTTTAATGTATCAATGAGAGCGTTGAGTTCAACAATCTTAGCTTCAAGAGCTGCGATTGTAGCAGCCTGAGCTTCAATGGTCTTTCTCTGCTCTTCAACAATAGCTTCAAGTTCAGCGATACGCGCTTTACAAATTTCAAGCTCTGCTTCGAGTTCAGCAACACGCTGTAAAGCAACTCTGAGTTCTTCGCGTGTTTCTTCGAGCTCTTTCTCTCTGACTTTGAGGAGAGTCTGGAGCTCTTTGATTTTAATATCACGCTGTCTGACTTTTTCTTTCTCCTGCTCAAGTTCGTTAGTGAGCTGAGCAATAAGAAGATCACGTTCGCGGACTTCCTTGAGTCTGATAGCCATTTCCTCTCGACGAGCTTCATAAATCTGCTCTTCGAGCCATTTAGCTTGTTCTTCAGCTGGTTTTTGAGCTTCCCTTGCACGACGTTCATTTTCAGCAACATACTCTTCGTGGAGTTTTTCTCTGAGAGCCTGGTTTGTGCTGATTGTCATTACAAAGTGCTGGAAAGCCATTACGTTGTAAATCTCTTTCTGAATGTCAGAATCCATCTCACCGGAGAATTCTTTTGATTCTACAACGTAACCAGTTTTTCTGTAGCTTTCAATAAAGGACCACAATTCATTACATTTAGAGAAATTAGGGTTCTTTTTGATACAGTTTGTTTTATTGATCGGAGAGCGAACCTGAATACAACCTTTGAGCGCCTGAATGAGATTGGTGTTAACAAAGTCATCGAGCATCATACGGATTCGAGAGATACGCTCGTAATCAGTAAGTTTTGAAATATCCTCATCTTTGTTGATTTTTTCACGCTCGTGAGTTTCAACAGAATAAGATAATGAGAATGAGAATTTCTGGTTGTTGAGGTTCACGTCACGATTCATTTCAATCTTATTAGATGAATCGTTTGGAGCTTCTTTCAAAGCACGGAAACGGGCCTCAACAAACGAAATTGTTTTAAAAACAAGTGTGTATAAAAATCTGTTTTCGTATGTAGCGTAGCTATCTTCACGATGAGTGTTGAGGAGTTTTGAAGGAGAAACTGAACCATCACGATCTACTGCCTGAATAAGGCTTGTGTGCTGAGTAAGATGACGAACAGCTTCTTTTGTAACCTGCTTAACCTTGTCAACACGGTCAACTTCTTCATAAGTTTCGATAAATCTACGCTCTTCACGGATGGCTTTGTCCATATATGGGAGGGTTTCTTCGATTTTCTCGACCCAATCCATATCGATAACTCGGTTGTAAGCGTTACCAGCGAGTACGTCGCTTCCATTATCGTTATCGGAAATAGCCCCTGTTAAATATCCTTTTGTAAAGTCCCCATCAAGAGTCTGCTGCATATCTGCATAGGCTCTGTAGTATCTACTGTAATCTAGCAAGGGAACTCACCATCCTTTAAAAAATAAGTAAAATTAATCAATTAGAGCATTTTCTGAAGCATACGAACGTATTCTTTACATTCGTTCATATTCTCTTTACCGAAGAGCTGGTCAAGCTGCTGAACAAGACCATCAATCTCGTCTCGAATGTATGAAATATTTAATGCTTCAAACTTTCTGAATACCTTTTTAGCAAGGCAGTAGTCAATACCATCCATTTCTGTACCGCCACATCCAACGTAAGCTGGTACGAAGTCTTTCATCTGCTTCATAACACGGTTACCGAAAGCTACACGGAAATGCTCGATAACATAGTCGTCAAGAATTTCAATCTTCTTGAGATTTTCTTCTGAAATAGGGTTAGCTGCAACAGCCTCTTCAAGAAGCTGTGTAAGATACTTGTAGTTGATGAAGATTGGCTCTGTGTCAGGTGCCTCAAATGGCTTACCTTTTGTGTTGATATCGATAGGCAGAGCACGGTCGTAAACCTTATCAGTGATAGCAAATGTGGAGTCGTCGTTGTTAGCAGTACCAACGTACCAGATGTTATCAGGAACAGTAATTTTACCACCATCGAAGTGTGCTGGGTCATCAGGCCATGGAGCAGCAACGAGCTCGATAATCCACTCGTCGTGAGCTGGCATTTCGAGGATGGAGAGCATCTCAGCAAAGTAGTACTCAACTCGAGCGATGTTCATTTCGTCGAGGATTACGACGTAAACATTTTCATTATATGATGCTTCATAAAGTGCACGGAGAAGTTCGGTTTCGTTGTACTTCTTTGTAAATTCGTTGAAGTAACCGAAAAGCTCAGTACGGTCACGCCATGAAGGCTGAACAGAAGCGATGATAGCAGGGTTCTGAACAAATTTACCGAAAGCGTATGGAAGAGAAGTTTTACCAGTACCGGAAATACCCTGTAAGATAAGCAAACGGTTTGATGCAAAAGCTGCGATAAAGCAACGTAAAATCTTGATATCATAGAAGAGTCTAAGTCTTGAACAAGCAAAGTTTCTGAATCTGTCACAGAACTCAGGAAGAGTGATCTCCCAATCATACTCAGGTGGCTGATAATCTGCCCACTCGTTATCAATAGCAACGAGTTTGTTGAATCGACCAGTCTTAGCTTCGTATTCACCCTTGTTAAGAGCTTCCATCTCTTCACCGGTAAGTTCAGAGATTTCGTTAGGATTAAGACCAATCTGAGAAACTTTCATTGAAAGAATCTTGTCCTTTTCAAGGTTCATACGCATAACCTCTTTATTTAAAGCGTTAACTTCATTAACAAGGTCATTTGTATCTTTAACCTTCTTCTTGAAGCGAACAAACTTCTTAGCACCCATAACGATAAAGAAGACAATAATACCGAGTACAGCTGCAAGAAGAACAATCGCGATGATAGCGATTACCCACGCAAGACCACCAAGGCTTGTTGTA
>JAZSHE010000202.1:0-2702 GCA_045533085.1 Ruminococcus sp. | reverse complement strand
ATCTACAAGCGTGATGGAGTTAAAGCTACCTCAGGCAGAGAAGTTGTTATAGGTAAAACCAAGAGTGCTACAAGCAACAGAGTTGTACCACTCAACAACACTGCAATAGAAATGGTCAAAGAGCTAAGAGAAGAGTTCTACTTCGGAGAGGACTCACCACTCGTACCTGATGAGCACGGCAATGTTACCAAGCCAACTAACTTCCGAAAAAGATTCTACCGAATCCTTGATGGAGCAGGTATAGAACACAAAGGTTTACACTCCCTCAGACATACCTTCGCAACAAACTTAGTAAACGGAGTGAAACAACCTGACGGTACAGTAAAATGCCTTACACCAAAAGAAGTTGCAGACCTCCTCGGTCACAGTACATCTGAAATAACCGAACGCTACTATGTCAAACGTGATACATCAAGACTCAGCGGCATAACAGATGGGTTTGAGATGTGAGAATAGACAAAAACACAGGACACCGAAATGTCCTGTGTTGCTTTTAGTGTGTTGTGATATTTGATTGTTACCAATCAAGTTCAAGATAATAAGGTTGGTCTGCACCGTTTTCAAGACTGGCACAGCTGATATATCTTACTTTCAGATTTTTTTCATCATAAGCAAATATATCATATTCATAATTGTCGGTTGCTTTGGAGAATGGTTCGTCATTAGCATAGCTTGAGCCATAGAATAGGCAAGTGTAGTTTCCTTTCTTTATTGTAGTATACCCTTCTATTGTGTGAATGAAACTATTCTCATCCAATAAATAGTCGTCGGTTTCTGAATACTTTTCAAATAATTCTTTAACACGAGCTACTTCTTCGTCAAACTCGTCTTTTTCCAAAGGCCATTCGGCATATATATCGTAGGTATAATCAAATTCTGCATAATAACGATAGTAGTAATGAGCATCTAAATATTCTATCTCGATGTTACCATCGTCATCTTCTACACTTTCAAAAGTGTGTGGCCAGACAGGGAATAGTTCTTGAAAGAACATGTCCTGATTAGCAATACAATGCACATCGAAATCTCTGTAGTTACTGAAGTCGGTTGTTTCCGATTGTGTTACCAATCCGAGTGGAAGTAAAATAGAAAATGGAGTACTTAGAACACAGAGTACAAGTGCAATAAGTTTTACTGGCTTTTTGAAAGTGAACTTTAACTTAGAAATAATCAGTACAGAAATTGATGGTAAAAGGCATACAAATAGACAGATATAATATAGCGGATTAGTGTTAAAGCGTGGATATGCGTAAGTAACTAAGCTGTCTATGAGAGAAAGAAAAAACACTAATACAGGCAACCAAACTATGATAAAAACTAATATAGTTTTCAATATACCGAACAGAGTTTCCCGAAAACCTTTTCTTGTATCCTCGTTTTGAACAGGTATTTTCTCGGAATAAATCGTGAGTTGTTTTGCTAGTTCTGAAATAGTATATGCTTTTTCGTTATCGAGTTGTACGAGCACAGAGAGTTTTTCTTCGTTTTCCTCTACGGCTTTTTTAGTGCGGAGTTTAACATCTATGATAACGTTTTTGCTGTTTTCAGGAGAAGTGATAATATTTCTGATTTCATCAATTGTGAAATCAAATTTCCTGAGCGTTGCGATATCGTTCAGTTCTTCTATCTCTTTTTGAGAAAAGCTATATGCTTTTCTTCCGAGATAGTTTTCAGTATAAGAAGGTGTGATAAGTCCTTGTTCTATGTAGTAGCGAATAGTTCGGTCAGAAAGTCTTGTGAGTTCACAAACAGCTTTGATTTTCATAGAAATGCCTCCTTTTCGCTACGATTATAGATTTTTACCTAGGGTAAAAGTCAAGGGATTAATGATAAATATATAATAAATTCATCAAATAGATTATAGCACACAGGAGATTAGTGTTCAAATGTCCTGATGCTATTTTGATGCTGTAACAGACGGAAACGTTGTAAACAGAACGAAACGGATAACAAATTGATGCCCATTTGGTGCTGTAAATGCACAATATTCCGACCACACGCCGAGGCTGAAACAAAAGCAAAAACCCGCTTAAACGTAGTGTTTAAGCGGGTTTCTTAATGGCAGGGGCAGAAGGACTCGAACCCTCGGCACGTGGTTTTGGAGTTAATCCGTGGTTCAAAAAACCACATGCTGAAATACGCGTCGTTGAGCCATTTCTACAATATCGCATATCGCAGTTTTACTGCTTTGATGCTTTTTTGATGCTTTTCAAATTTTCGTGTTGCTTATTATATCTACGATGATATTTTGATGCTATGTAATTAAGACTGATGTGAACACAGAGTTCACACCAGTCTTTTTGTTTGCCGTATATTAACTTGGAATCATATCTTTGTCAACATAAATACAGCAATTTCAAACACTCAATATTTGACCCGCCTAAACAAAGAAAAAGGAAATTAACTAAATCAAATGTTCTAGCGAGTTTGAAGATTATTTGACAACATATGAAAAAAGTATAGAACAATCTGCAAAATTTCGGTAGATAAAATATGATAATTCCCAATATTTTATAAAAATTCTATTTGGTGTATATTTTGTCTACTACCATAGTCGATTTTCACATATTATAGTGACAAAAAAGCTGGCCGTTGGTAAAATTTGATATATATAATTTACAGAAAGTGAAATATATTGTCTCTCTTTTACAAGGAGCACGAATATATGACTGAAAAAGAACACAAGCGACTGCGACGCAGTG
>JAZSHE010000200.1:0-5040 GCA_045533085.1 Ruminococcus sp. | reverse complement strand
ATACCTTAAACTGGTAATCTGTACCGCCTGTCAGCTTCTTGAGTACAACTGATGTTGTAGTTGTGCTTACTACTGCTGACCATGTGTCATACTTCTCGCTGTACTGATATACCCAGTACTTATTAGCACCTTCAACTGCATTCCAGCTGAACTTAACAGTTGTTGATGTAACCTCTGTTGTTACGTTCTCAACCTTTTCTGGATATACTGGAGCCACTGTTGGGTCTTCTGTTGGGTCTTCGGTTGGGTCATCAGTAGGATCCTCTGTTGGGTCTTCTACTGGTACATATGTAACAAACTCACCATAAGTCCACTCTTTCATAACAACTGAACCTGTTGGTGTTTTGTCAACATAGAAGCTGCGATCAGCATCGACCATCTCAATCATTTCTGTTTTGATAGTTGTTTCACCAGCCTCAAGCACTGTGAACTCAAATGTTGCGAGAACTTCCTCACCTGTGAAAGTCTTACCCTTAGTTGTTGAGAAGTTGTAAAGGATTTTGTCCTCACGTGAAGTGTTCAGCACTGCATTATCAGAAACCTTTGGGAACACCTGCTCAAGATATGCTTCATAGCCTGGATCAGTATCATAAACCTCAGTAACCTGAAGCTTTGCGCTTTCGTACGCTACCTTTGCCTCAGCGTTGAGAATATTCATATCAGAAAGTGTGTATGTGTAGCTGAATTTCTCACCTACAGGAATATTTGTTGTCACACCGTTAACAGTGACAGCAAGTGTCTCAGCGTCTTCTGCCAAAGCTGCAAAAGATAAAACCGAGAATGCTGACATAACCATAATCAGCGCAAGTACGATTGAAACGAGCTTTTTCATAAATAAGCCTCCTATTATTATTATACATATTAATGATAACACTCGTGGGTATTACAGTCAACAAGCTACAAATAATTCGATGTAGAATTTAAAGCCTGTTTTTTGACAAATCATACAAAAATCCCCATCGCAAACGCGATGGGGAAAGATTGTGAACATAAATATTCAGCTATATTACTTAACCATCCAAAGTTCCTTAGCGTACTGGAGGATAGTTCTGTCAGATGTGAACTGTGAGCAGTGAGCAATATTCTCAAGACACTTTGTGCCGAAGAGGTTCTTGTCCTTGTAGTCACGGTTAACCTGAAGCTTAGCCTCAACATACATTGGGAGATCGTAGAAGAGGAAGTAGTGGTCAGCGATGTGCCAGTGTGTGCCATTTACAAGACCGTTGTGGAGCTCAGCAAAGCTGCCCTCACCCTGTGCACCATCATCGTCAAATGTGCCGTCTACGAGTGTGTCAACAACACGCTTTAACATTGGGTTTGTCATGTAGATAGCCTTTGGATCGTAACCGTTGTGCTTTAAGTTCTCGATATCCTCAACTCTGCCACCGAAGATGTACTCGTTCTCTTCGCCTGCAGCCTGAGTGATCTCTACGTTAGCGCCGTCATAAGTACCGAGTGTTACAGCACCGTTGAACATGAACTTCATGTTACCTGTACCTGAAGCCTCTGTACCAGCTGTTGAAATCTGCTCTGAAACATCAGCAGCAACAACAATCTTCTCAGCGTAAGAAACATTGTAGTTAGAAACGAAGATAACCTGAAGCTTATCCTTTGTATCAGGGTCGTTGTTTACGAGGTCTGCGATCTCGTTGATATACTTGATGATAGCCTTAGCTCTACGGTAACCAGGAGCAGCCTTTGCACCGAAGATGAAGCATGTTGGCTCAAAATCAGGGAGCTTGCCGTCTTTGATCATGAAGTAGATCCACATGATAGAGAAAGCGTTAAGGAGCTGACGCTTGTACTCGTGGAGACGCTTAACCTGAACGTCGAAGATGAACTTAGGATTGATCTCCTTGCCTTCCATCTTCTTAACATAAGCAGCGAGCTGCTTTTTCTTTGTAGCCTTGATCTTGTTGAATGCTTTTACAGCGTCCTTATCGATGCACTGTGCAAGCTTGTCAACCTTAGCCATATCTCTCTGCCAGCCATCGCCAACTCTTTCAGTAATGAAAGCTGAAAGCTCAGGGTTGCAAAGACCGAGCCATCTACGCTGAGTGATACCATTTGTCTTGTTCTGGAATCTCTCTGGGTAGATTTTGTACCAATCGTTAAGAACGTCGTTCTTAAGAATTTCTGTATGAATCCAAGCAACACCGTTAACGTATGATGAACAATAGATAGCGAGTCTTGCCATGTGAACTCTTTCGTCAGCGAGGATGCACATGCCGTGGATAACGTCATCGCTCATGCCTCTGCCCTTGAAGTCATTCCACAGACGCTCGTTGATGAGCTCGATGATGTGGTAAACTTCTGGGATAACATTCTTCATGAGGTAGATATCCCACTTCTCAAGAGCCTCTGCCATAACTGTATGGTTAGTGTAAGCAAAAGTCTTCTGAGCAATCTGGAATGCCTCTTCAAAACCGATACCCTCAAGTGCTAAAAGTCTGATGAGCTCAGGGATTGAGCAAACAGGGTGTGTATCGTTGAGCTGGATAGCAGCGTGCTCACTGAAGTGTGAGAAGTCGTTGCCGTACTTAGCCTTGTATCTCTTGATGATGTCCTGAAGTGATGCAGAACAGAAGAAATACTGCTGCTTTAAACGGAGAACCTTACCTTCGTAAGTGTTGTCGTTTGGATAAAGAACCTTTGAGATGTTCTCAGCGTCGTTCTTTGATTTTACTGACTGGTCATACTGACCGTTGTTGAATGCGATGAAGTCGAACTCTTCAACAGGCTCAGCCTGCCAGAGTCTTAATGTGTTGATGTTCTTTGTGCCATAGCCGATGATTGCCATATCGTATGGTACAGCAACAACAGAGCTGTCAGCATACTTAACAACAACAGCCTCGTCAAGACGACGAACGCACCATGGATCTTCAAACTTCTGCCAGTTATCAGCTACCTCAACCTGATAGCCGTCCTCGATGAGCTGTTTGAAAAGACCGTACTTGTAACGGATACCGTAGCCGTCGAGTGGAACTTCCTGTGTAGCTGCTGAGTCTAAGAAACAAGCAGCAAGACGACCGAGACCGCCGTTACCGAGAGCCATATCCTCAACATCTTCGAAAGCGTTGATGTCCATACCCTTGCTCTTGAGCAAATCCTTAACATCGTCAAGGATACCAAGGCAGTAAAGGTTGTTGTACATCATTCTACCCATAAGGAATTCGGCAGAGAAGTAGTAAGCTCTTCTAGCTGAAGCATGCTTCTTCTTTGATTTCTGCCAGTTGTCGGCGATTTCGCCCATGATAGCCTTACCAAGTACAAAGTGAAGCTGCTCAAGTGTTAACTCTTTAGGTTTTTTGCAATACTCGCTCTTTGCAATCGTGGTAAGCTGTTCCATTGTAATACCCATTTTAGTTTTCCTCCAGTCTTGAGTATGTTTGTGCTAAATTGTAAAGTCTATCTGAAATTTCTTTAGTAAGCATAGATGGATTTACTCTCCATGTCCAGTTGCCACCGAGAGTTGATGGAATGTTGATTCGAGCTTCAGAACCTAAGCCCAGAACATCCTGCATCTGTACGATACAGTAGTTAGCGATACTTGAGTAGCAAGTTTCGATGAGCTTCCAGCAGAAATCATCACCCTCGCCGATGTTGCAGTACTGCTTAGCAAAGTCGATTTCATTTTGTGGAGCTGTTGAAAGCCAGCCGTTAACTGTATCGTTATCATGAGTACCTGTGTAAACTACACAGTTCTCAGAATATCTGTGTGGTAAGAAATCATTGTCCCAACCATCGCCAAAGCCGAAAGTAAGAACCTTCATACCAGGATAACCAGACTCGTTGAGAAGCTCTGTAACGCTGTCGAAAAGCTCGCCGAGGTCCTCGGCAACAATCGGAATATCACCGAGAGCTTCACGCATCTTGTTGAAGAAGTCCATTCTTGGACCGATTTTCCACTCGCCGCCGATAGCATTTTCAGCAGGATATGGAATAGCATAGTATGTGTCAAATGCACGGAAATGGTCGATTCTTGTGATATCGAAAAGCTTTGAAGCAGCTTCAACGCGGTTGATCCACCACTCATAGCCAGTTTCCTTGAGATAATCCCAATCGTAGAGAGGGTTACCCCACAGCTGTCCTGTTTCTGAGAAGTAATCAGGAGGACAACCAGCTACACATACAGGCTCACGGTTTTCATCAAGCCAGAAAACATCAGGGTTAGCCCATGTATCAGCACTGTCCATAGCAACATAAATCGGCATATCACCGAGAATCTCGATACCCAGAGAGTTAACATAAGCTCTGAAATCTTCCCACTGGGTGTAAAATTCGAACTGAACCCACTTCCAGAAGTCGATTTCTTCTCTGTATTTGCGCTCGTACTTTTTAACTGCAGCGTCTTCTCTTAATTTGATAGCTTCGTCAGGCCACTGTGTCCATGCCTGCATATCAAAGCCCTTCTTTACAGCCATGTAAAGAGCGTAGTCCTTAATCCACGCAGCATTCTTGCGCTTAAAAGAATTGAACGCTTTCTGCTCCATGTTTTCCTTATAGTTCTTGTAAGCGATTTTAAGAACTTCGAAACGGCTGTTGTAGATTTTTTCGTAATCAATGTAGCCGTTGTCGCTACCCCAGTCGTATGAGTCTAAAGTAGCTTTGTCTAAAAGTCCCTGCTCAACAAGTGTGTCCAGATCAATCATATAAGGGTTACCTGCGTAAGTAGAGAAAGACTGGTACGGTGAATCACCGTAGCTTGTCGGACCTACAGGCAGGATCTGCCAAATCTTCTGACCCGAAGCTTTTAAGAAATCAGCAAACTGTCTTGCTTCTTTTCCGATAGTTCCGATTCCGTATGGGGAACTAAGGGAAGTGATTGGCATGAGTATTCCGGCAACTCTGGCCATAAAATCAACTCCTGTCTGAAATATATCCCAAAAATAATGTGAATACCTAAGATGTTCTACCCCAAGGTAAAACATACAGGATTATAATAGCATATAAAGGTACAAAATACAATACTTTTTTACTATATTTCGGCAATTTCGTGAAGAGCGTAATACAACGCACAGGCACTGCTGAGTTCTCTGA
>JAZSHE010000026.1:0-21167 GCA_045533085.1 Ruminococcus sp. | reverse complement strand
TACAACTCGTACACTTGTACAAACTTTCAGGTATTGTATTTGTGCAAGTTCACTAAATTTAATCAAACAAAAAAGACCGCACTAAATAATGCGGTCTTAACTTATCATTTAGTTTTCTTTATTTAGACTTTTTCTTGTGCAAAGCTGACAATACCATTGTGACGCTTTCCTTAAACACACTCGTTCTGAAGAACAACAGTAGCATTATAGCGTTTGGAACCACCAGTGAACTTAACAGACCGACAGCAAACGAAAGATACACATTAGTAACAGAGAATACCGACACTAACCATTGTGCCACAAAATATGTAGCAAAACAGGACACAACAGCTACAATAAAATATGTAATCCTTGTGAGCAGATACTTGTTCATTTTGGCTTTAAATACATGTTTATATACTACATAAGGATCAAACCATGTTTCGGTCACAAGTCTTGAAAGCGGAGTTGCAAGCAATATACCAAACACACCCCACTGCGGGCCATACTTAGAAAAAACTGTAGCAAAAGTCACAGACAGTACAACGTTGATGACTGCCATAACAGCGGGACGCACTCTGCCTTGTACAAACAATCCGTTTGAATTACGATACGCGGTGTTGGGATACTGCATAACACACAGATAAAGATTGAAAACAATCACAATAACCGTAGGCATAATAAACAGATACTGTTCGTCAAGCCAGATATATTCAATAAACGGATTCAGTATCGTGATAAGAGTTGCCGAAACAAAGTTACCAATCATAAACATAATAAAGCTGAGCTGATTATGCAATTGGTGAAGCCTCTCTTTGGTAGCAGTTACAGCAAGGTTTCCTATACTCGGTACACACGAAGCAGAAATCTGACTAATCAACGTGTTAAGGGTGTTTGTTATCAGGCGGTAGTTAGATAGAATACCGACAATAGTTGTCGGAAAAAAAGCCGCTGTGACAATTGTATCAGTAGTCTGTACAGCCACATTACTGACATTATATATTGCCGTAGCACCGATGTCTGCTTTAATCTGCTTAGCTTCTTCTTTAGTAAGCGGACCGACCGCTTTCTTTTTGAGCACCGGAAACTGTCTTTCAGCAAGATATGAAACAACAATATTTTTCGCTAATGTACAAACTATGCTGAAAACAAGATACAACAGGTACTCTTTGAAAATTATGAGAATAGCACTTTCGCATATCACCTGAACAACAGTTGCAACTATATTGACATACGATACTATTCGCTTTTGCTGATTAGCTTCCAACAATGTTGCCTTGTAAATAAACAGATAAGATGATGCTGACTGGATAACAAACAGCATAAATATCAGATGTATACTTTCTTTAATATCAGGAACATCTTTTACTAAATACTGTAAAAATGGTAGCATCAACACACCTGCCAGCATAATCACACCGGCAATAATGCGATAGACCACCTTGTAAAACTTCATAATACGCGCGATAGCTTCTTCGTCTTTATTAGCCAACGGCTTGTAAAGTGCGAACGCAATAGCACGATTTATGCCAAGTTCTGCTAGCGAGAACATAAACAGGATGTCGTTGAACAATCCTGCAACTCCGTTATACTGTATACCCAGAGTGTAAATAAACACAGTTCTGAGAATAAACTTAGAACCTGCTGTCAGCAATCTTACTATAATCTCACTGGAGGCGTTTTTTATTGAATTTTGCGATCTTGAATTAGTATTCATCTGTAATCCTCGCAGAATTTTTCTTGATATTGTAAATATATAAAATATATGTTATATTAATTGATACACTAAATCCTTTGTAAACTCAGAAAGGAAAGCTGTATGATCTGGTTCTGGATAATATTAGCGCTGATACTATCGTATCTGCCACTTGTTAACAAAAGAATAGATTTAGCAAACTATATGTGGCTTCTACTTCCTATCGATGCTTACGGAGTAGCCGTTGCAGGAGCTACGATAAGGCTGTATATGATATTTGCTTTGATTCTACCCGTAATACTATATGCCAGAAACAAAGGAACGGGGTTTGATTTGAGTGCAAGCAAAGGCCAGCTGTTCGCAGGAATAATAAGTATGCTTATTATCACTGTCAATCTTTTCAACAACAGTAACTCTGCTTCCATTAAAGCAGCTTTTATGACTTTGATTGTTTACATCAGTGCACAGCTATACGTTTCGTGCACCGATTGTTCAAAGAGCAATCAGCTGAGCGATGTGTTCATCGCATCGTGTTTTGGATGCGGTATCGTTTATATCGCAACTTATTTCTTTATGCAAAACGGAATTTTCACCGACAGTATTGTCGCACTGGTCCGTACCGATGACGGTATATTCATGCATGCGGGAAATATGGTAAACGGAAGATACACTCAAAGCTTCAGACTAAGAGGTTTTTCGTACGATCCTAACGGTATGTTCGTTCAATTCATATTTGGCATTACCGCATGTATCCCTCGACTCTTTAAGAAATTCAACCTCTATCATTTCTTGGTGTTGTTAATTTCTGTATTCTGTATACTACTAAGCAGTTCAAGAATGGGTCTGCTGTGCTGTATAATCAGTATAGCGATAACAGCAATCGTCACCATCGTAGAACTCGAAAACATAAAGAAAAAGCTTTTGAGTATTGTTTCAACACTTTTGATGTGTGTTGGATTTCTGCTGTTTTCGATGTCTCGCTTGGGTCAATCTTTTATTAGCTCTCTTCTTTCAACATACTCAAACCGCTCAAGTCTCACCGACGAATACGGAAGATTCTCGATATGGAAAGAATGTATAAAAATATATTGGGAAGAAAACCCGCTGTTTGGTTTAGGATATAACAATATGAGCGCCTATACCTCAACCGAGCGTATGACTCACAATACTTTTTTACAGTTTATATGCGAAAGCGGATTGATAATCGGTGGTATTGCGGTTGTATATTTTTTGAGCGTAATGTTCATCGGTTGGGCAAATCTGAATTTACAAAACAAATTCCTTTGCGACAACTCATCGTATCTCGCAGTTCTCATCGGATATATGATGACTCTTGTATCGCTCATTTCTGTAGACAACATCACCTGCAGTTACCTATGGTTTGGTGCTTTGCTACTGCTCAAAATGGCATACTATGTGCCACAAAGCAGCGAACAACACCTTATAGAGTAAACGCTTCTATAATCTTTTTGCTGAAATTTTCTTTCGAGCACTCGGACAAAAGAAAGTCCGGGTGCTTTTCTTTTATCTCTTTTACATCAAGTGATGCTGTTTTCAAAAGTGTATCTGCCACTACTTCCACACTTGACTCTCCAGAGAATATCATACCGCAGCTGCTTTTTTGTACAACCTCCGTGCATCCGGTTTTGTCTATAGAAAGTACTGGGACATCCTCCATAATAGCCTGAGCGGCAGCGAGAGAAAACCCCTCAATTGTACTTGGTACAAACATAACATCAAAAGCACCAACAATTTCGTCAACATCAGTTCTATAACCCGTGAACACAATGTTATCTGAAAGGCCATACTCTTGTATTTTTCTGTCAAGCTCTGCCTTAAAATCATCGTCACCCTCACGCACACTACCAACAACAGCAAGCGATACGTCATAGCCTCTGTTTTTGAGATTATTGATAACCTCAACTGACAGACGCTGACCTTTCGTTGGGGTGATAAATCCAATCTGAACAACCTTGAGCTCTTTGGAAAGCTGTGGGTATTCGTCGCATATATTCTTTCTGATAAGGTCATCTCCGATAGCTTTGACGGGGTTGTATATCGTCAGTTTTTTCGAGTCAGCTTTTTTGTTATTTATCTGGTCAGCAACACAATCCGAAACCGATATAATTCTTTTAACGCATTTTCTGTTGCATAAAATATTGAGCAACTTAAGCGTTGCACCAGATTGAAACATGTGGTGCAGATGCCATATAACAGTCGTGCCTCTGCCGCACATCGCGCTCCACGCTAAAGCCGCAGGACCGGGAGCATAAAGGATATCGGGTTTAAGTTTTCTTACAGTTCTTCTGCCCTTTACACTCGCTTTTACAGTTAGATAAGCAAATCGCAAAAGACCCTTGAAGCCTTTCTCTCCCTTTGGCATTGTCTGGTCTCCCATAAGTGTGTATGGGATATTACGGATTTTAAGCTGTTCTGATAACTCGCCCTCTTGTGGGATAAGGAAATGAATGTCGTGGTAAGGTTGTAAAACATCCACAACCTTTAACGTCATCTCCTGGCCTCCTCCGATTTTAGCGAGTGTTTCCCAAATAAGAATTTTACTCATTTTTATTCCTCAAAAGAATTCTAGTTTAGAATTATTCAAACACTGATAAAATAATATCGCTGATATCTGTCATCTCATACTGAGCCTTTGTGAGCTCGATACCCTTTGCTGCAATAACTGCTGTTTCATATCTGTGAGCACCCGGTGACAGCTTATGCATAAAGCCTTTTTTTTCGAAAAGTTCATCCGAAAGATTCCAATCTGCACCATACATTTCGTCCAGCTGAAAAATAATCTCAGGATAGCGATCAAGATGCTCACCGTGATAGTGAGTGTTAGTACGCTTTATCCACATAAACGCTGGTGTATTATCATCAATCATTACAGTTTTAAGCTTTTCGATAATTTCATCGCACAAAGCGTCCTTTTTGTCATCGTCAGCAATAACCCTGATACCGCCATAGCTATAATTTTTTAAAGCGGAAAGATCACTAAGATAAGCAACAGTTTTGTCCCAGTCAAAGTCATTTCCCGATGCAAAGATGCCTTTCCATACAGGAACTTTTCGTGCGAGAGCAACCGCCCATTTTGGCAAACCAAAACGAGCAACAAAGCCAAGCGCAAACTTTTTGATAAACCCTTTTACTGAAAACTTCTTTTTCTTTTTGCTGTTTGAACTTGCTCTTGGTTCAAGATATCCGAATCTGTGGAGCATTTCGTTGACCCTTGCTACATATACAGGTCTGGCACCATGGCCATGGTCACTGATAACAAGCAGCGGAGTATCAGGGCACATATCAATGATTTCCTGCAGATGCTTATCCATTTTCACATACAAATCACGGATAGCGTACATATATTCATTTTCACCCGGATACTCCGGATGATTTTCGTCACAATGGCGCCAGAAATCGTGACATATTCCGTCAGTAGTTGAAAAATAAGAGAACAGAAAATCACATTCCTCGTTCTCAATAGCACACTTGGTAAGGCGGAATTCTTCATCAGATTTTCTAAAAAAATCTTCTTTTAAAGCATTAAGCTGAGATTCTGATGTAAACTTGCACTCAGTTCCGAGCACAGAAAAATCAGGTTTGTACAGCGCTTCTTTACTCTGTGGGATAACATGCATCTCGCCCTTGTGTGGACGAGTAATCATCGTACCGTTTATCTCCCACCCTTTTTTGATATTCATCGGCAGGATAACAGTTGTACTGTAACCTTTGTCGTTAAGCTTGTCAAAGAATGTTTTTCCCTTAAATACAGAATCATCAAATTCAAACGGCTTGTATGAATTTTCCTTGTCTTTTACATTAACAAAATTGATGATACCGTGCACAGATGGGTCAACTCCTGTATAAATAGTCGACCATGCTGGTGTTGTATCCGCAGGAAAAACCGAGCGTAATCTCGGATAGTTACTCTCCTTGAGCATTTTTGACATCGTCGGTAGCAAATCCTCGTATTTCTTAACAACATCGAAATCCATACCATCGATGCCGATAACAATAAGCTTTTTTATCATAATTTCAGCCTTTCAATCAGATGCTGTCGATAGCATCGATAACCTTCGTGAGCATTTCGTTTTTATCAGAATCACCGCTGATGACAGTTGCGTTATACAAAGAAGCGATTTCGTCATAAAGTGGCTGTCTGATTTCAAGATACAGCGGATCAGGAATATCATCCTTGCGCGACAAACATGTTTCGACAGGTGTTTTAATGTACACAATCAAATCAGGTTTTGGTGCGTTTTTCCACTTTTTCTCAATAGTTTCCTTGAGAAAAGCTGTGTCTTTACCAAGGTTAGCAGCGTATGTCACTGCGTTGTCATATATATATCTGTCAACAAGCAGGGTGTATCCAAACAGCTTATTGAGTGTAATGCTGAAGAAAATCTGGCATTTGAATTCAAGGGTTGTAAGCATAGTAAAAATCTTGTAAATCCCCTTTTTTTCACTCTGCTTACGCATACTCTCAAGATAAGATTTATAATCACCGCCATACGGGTCAGAATCCTTTTTCATAACAAGCTTTTTGCCAAGCTTGATAAAAAACGACATAACCTTGATAACGTAAGCAGCACGGACTTTTTTTACTTTAACTCCTCGACTTTTCAGAGTATCGTATGCAAAGTCAACGGATGTTGACTTTCCTGAACCATCGAGTCCGATAAAACATATTGTTTTGTTTTTCATAATTTTACTCCGTAATTTCTGAAAGTAATGATAGCACCTCAGCGCTGACCTTCTCCCAGTTTTTCGCGTCTTTCAGAAAACTTGTATTTCTTTTGAGTGTCTTTGCTCTATCTATCGCATCAGGCATCTCATCAACAGTATCAATGAGGACCATCGCTTTTTCTTCACATTTAATCAGCGAGAGTTTTTCAAACGAACGATAACCAACAGCAGCAGTACCGCATGACAGCGCTTCCATAACAGAGAGTGGAATACTGATAACAAATTCGCTGGATTTAGTCGGGAAGAAATAGACATCAGCACAGTTGTAGTAATCCTCGATATTTTTCACAAAACCGAATCGCACATCAATTCCGCCATCTGTTAACGCTTTGATTGTGTTTTCATCGTCAAACATACCGCTTGCGATAATAACAGGATGATACTTGTTTTTATCTAAAGCGAGCATTTCTTCGAGATATCTGCCACTTGAACAATGTCCGACATGAAGCACGATTGTTTTGTCATTTGGCAAGTCGAGTTTTTCGCATAGTTTATCGCGAACTTCACCACGTTGACTAAATTTTTCTGTATTTATACCAACATCAAAAACGCTGATTAATTCATTGTCAAAGGCGTTTTCGACATCTTCTTTACATATAGTAAGACAGTAATCAACAACCTTGTGCTTACGGTTAAGCTGCGCAAACTCGTCACTTACAGGCTGTACACATACAACACAGATTTTTCCGATAAATGGTTTGACTAATCTGAGCATATAGTACACCGACTTGATAAGACGTGCAAAAACCAAGGTTACATCGCTTTTTCTACCGTTTTTTATAATCGATAAAATATCCTTGAGTCCTGAATAAGTTACAGTATTCTCTTTTTCAAATTCTTTGGACAAATGGGTTGCGACATTTCGCATACCCTCATTTTCAAGTCCGTTAATTGTACTGATAATATGTAAATTCATATTTAAAGTCCCATTTGTGATTTGAAGTTTTCCTGTGCTTTCTCGAGTGTAAAGTTGTTTTGTACTGTTGCTTTTGCGTTTTTTGATACCTCACTCAATGTGTCAATCGAAAAAACATCTGTCAAAGCATCTTTTATACCTTTTGCATCGTCACTATTGAGCACATAGCCATTTTGTCTGTCAACTATGATATCTTTTAGTCCACCCACAGGAGATGCCAGAGCTGGCACGCCCATACTCATACTCTCAAGCACAGAATTAGGCATACCTTCGGTTTTTGTAGGAAACAGAAGCAACTTCCATTTTGGCATTATCTTGAACAATTCGTCATGCAAAAGCCAACCATGAAGCGTAATAAAACTGCCAGCACCAAGCTTTTCTACCAAAGCCTTGCAGTCATCATATAAAATGCCATCGCCGACAATCGAAAGTGAATACTCAGGGTGCTCTTTGTGAAATCCGCAAAATCCTTCAATACTCTCAAGCACACATTTGCCCGATGCAAGGCGGCACAACATTCCAACTGTGTTATCCCTTTCTTTGACAACAGGCAAATCGTCAACATAAAGGTGAATTATCCTGATGTTATCGTTGAGCTCTACTCCTCTGTCAGAAAGAACAGATCTGCTCTCTGCGCAGATAAAATCAGCCTTTGATGCCAGAAAATCCTGACTTTTCTTTGTTGTCATTGCTTTTTTTGATGCATTTTCAAGCGAAGTCATTCCGTAGAGAAAAAAGTATGTTTTCACATTTTTGAGCTTACACGCAAGCATCGACGAAAACATTTTATCTCCTACCCAGAAGAAGGCTGTATCACCCTTTTTCAGTGTTTTCATCGCCTTGAAAAAAACTTTAAGCTGAAACCATAAAAAATTCAGAATGCGGATAATTTTGTTACTTTGTTTTCTATATTTAACATTTATCACCTTAGCATCTTCGGTATCATCAAGCGAAGATGAGATGATGCTCACCTCGTCAAAGCTCGGCGCAATCACTTTCAAAAATTTAAAAGCCGAAATCTGCGGTGCTTTGCTGGGTACAGGATTCATAAAAATTACGGCATCAGCCATTGTACTCATCCTTTTTAAACAGTGAATTTTTAAGGCGTGAGAACGCTTTGAGCGAACGCTTGAGATCCTCGAAATCTGTCAACCCACGCTTCACTCTGTGAAGGATATACCACGGGCGCAGATAGTATTTTTTTCTAGCGTGAGCACAAAAAGCCACAAGCTCTTCAGAGCTCAGGTTTTCCGTACTGATTACACAGTTGAGAGTTCCGTCCTCTTTTAAGTAATGTGAGTATCCATGCTTTATGTAGCCGTTCTCTTTTGCCCAATTATACGCCTCTGTTCCTGGATACGGAATAAGCGGGAAGAACTGCATTGTGTCAGTTTTGAATCTCATCGCAGCATCAAGAGTACGCTGCATAGTTTCCCTGGTCTCCCCTTTGTTACCAACCATGTAACACGCATGAATCATAAGACCCGCTTTTTTAGCGTTCTTAATATAATTTTCAATCTGTTCAACAGTGGTACCCTTGCGGATGTTGTTAAGAATAGTCTGGTCAACGCTTTCGATACCCGGGATAATGAGCTTGCAACCTGCTTTTTTCATTATCTTCATTGTCTCAAGGTCAAGATTGACTCTAGCGTTGCACAGCCAGCGGATTTTCTTGTTCATTCCGCTTGCTATCATTTTCTCACAGAACTCTACTGTTCGTTTTTTATTGACAGTAAAGGTGTCATCTTCAATAACAACCTGTTTTACCTGTGGAAAATTTTTAATAATATATTCAAACTCAGCGATGACATTATCTACTGTTCTGAGTCTGTAACTATGACCGTGTAATGTCTGCGGATATACGCAGTAGTTACATCTTGCGGGACATCCACGGCCTGTAAAAATCTGAATTTCAGGCAACGCGGATGCAGGAAAAACGTAATCATTAACATCAAGATAATCTTTGATAAACTCTGACGCAAAAGGAATTTCGTCAAGGTTTTCGATATGGTCAGCATCAGCGTTGTTAATAATCTCGCCGTCTTTTCTGTACGACAGACCTTTGACTGTTGATAAATCCTCGTTATTGCTGAGCGCATCCGCAAGATTTCTGATAATAAAATCGTATTCTTTTCTTGCGATACCATCGATAGCCTCAGAAAAAGTGAAAGTTTCCGCTACTGTGGCCGACGGATGTGTGCCAACAAGAACAGTAAAAGCGTCAGGAAAAAGCTTTTTAACTGCCTCGCAAAACTCGCAGTCGCTGTAAATAGATGGTGTACTCGTGTTAAACACAAACAGCTTTGCACCATCGCCTTTTTCTCTGATTATCTCCAGTGATTTTTCTTTATTGTAAAGCTTTGCCGGAGCATCAAGAAACTCCACCTCGTAGCCGCATTTTCTAGCATACGCAGCAGCATAAATAAGCCACAGCGGATAGTAAAGAACTCCGCTGTGACCAATACACGGACTTCTAGATTCACGGGAAAACTTGCCGTATTCTGCTTTGAAAGGTGGATTAATAAAGTAAATTTTCATAGTTAACCTCTGCTATATTGAACCATGTTTTTTTATACCTGAAAGGATATAAAAAATCATATAGTAACATCTCTTAAATAAGTTGAGTCCCATAAATTTATACACCCGATAAGTCATACACATCGATTTGAATTTGTTACCGGACTTTGAGTTTCTATCGACGCGATAAATCAGAAGAGGCTCGTTTATTCCCCTCGCTTTACCACCATCTTTCAGAATCGAAAGCCATACTGCAAAATCCTCGTGCATATCGTCATGAGCCATCGGATATTTTTCAAGCCAACACTTTTTGACAAGTGCGGATGAACACGAAACAACATTCTGTTTGAGCAAAGTCTTGTAGTCAACTCGTGACGGCACTTCAAAAACATAGTCTGATTTCACATCATTAGTGTCTACAAAAGCGCTGCCCGTATAGCATAAATCAGTGTCAGGGCATTCTTCGAGCAACTCAAGCTGTTTTGAAAGCTTAGTGCTCTCCCACATGTCATCACTATCAATAAGCGCTATATATTCACACGCTGCTTTCGATACACCAAAATTACGAGTAAAGGAAACCCCACGATTTTTCTCGTTCCTGAAAACTCTGACTCTGGTATCCTTTTTTTCATATTCACACAGAATATCGTATGAGTTGTCGGTGGAACAATCATCAACAAGTATCAGCTCAAAATTCCTATAGCTTTGATTCAGTACCGAATCAACAGCCTGTGATAAAAATCGATGAGCATTATACACAGGCATTATGACACTTATCTTCTTAACACTCGCACACACTCAGACCATATCCTCCTCGTAGTAATCGGTGTAGTAACCTTTTCCGTAAGTTTTCTTGTAGTACTTTTTGTAGTACGACTCGCCTCGTTTATCTGCGATATTCAGAATAGCACCAAGTATTTTGCATCCGCTCTTTTCAAGCTGAGCCTTTGTGTTTTTTGCTTGTCTGTATTTCACCCTCCCCGCGCTGATAACCATAACAGCTGCGTCGCAGTGTTTCGCGATAACAGCACTATCAATCACAAGTCCGAGCGGTGGGGTATCTACAATAACATATTCATACTGCTCTTTAAGACACTTAAATAGTTCAGTAAAACTATCTCGCATCATAAGTTCTACAGGATTAGGACAGTGAGGACCAGACACAATAACATCAAGGTTTTCGTACTGAGTTTTGCAAATAATTTCATCCATCTTAGCAAGTCCTGTCAAGTACTCACTCAACCCCTTGACACCTCTTGCGTTTGAATAACTTGAAGAAACAACAGA
The DNA here is from genome assembly GCA_045533085.1 of Ruminococcus sp. Classification (GTDB taxonomy): domain Bacteria; phylum Bacillota; class Clostridia; order Oscillospirales; family Acutalibacteraceae; genus Ruminococcoides. The sequence continues at coordinate 10,026 of JAZSHE010000026.1, read as the reverse complement.
CTTCCTCAAATCGCAATCAACATAAATAACCTTTTTGTTGATATCTGAAAGAGACTTTGCAAGCATGAGAGAAACAGTTGTCTTTCCCTCGTTAGCATCACAGCTGGTTATATCTACAACCTTGTATTCAGGACCACAGAACTGAAGATTTGTCCTCAGTGTTTTGAACGATTCGTTCACAAAATAGTTATCATATTTATCAAGACGAAGTTGAATATTCTGCATCATCTGTTCTCCTTCCAACGCTGTCCGTAGTATTTGTGACGACGAGCTCCTGCTCTGCCATAATAAGCATCTTTCCTGCTCACAGTTTTTTCTTTGTTCATATTAGGGATAACCGCAAGAACACTTAACGAAAGCTGTTTTTCGAGCATATCAGGATCCGAAATTTTATCATCAAAAATATACACAAGAGCAAACAAAATGTATGTGAGTATAAATGCCGCTATTGCGCCGAGCACTGCTGTGTATGAATATCTTGAGTTACTTGGATACTCAGCAAGCGTTCCCTCGTCAACTATGTTAACCTGGTTGAATCCCATGATGCTCACAATCTGCTCTTTGCCTATTTTACAGATAGAATCAACTATCATCTTCGATTTTTCAGGACTATCCGAAAGAACAGATATTTCCAGATAACGTGTATTTGTCGGATTGTTGATAGAAATCATAGTACTAAGATCCGCGTAAGTGCAATCGAGATCACATTCTACAATAACCTGATTGAGCACGGTGCGACTTGTCAGAAGCTTTGTACAGTCGCTGACAACACTCAACGCAAGACTAAAATCAGAGTTATAGTCAGAACCTTTATCGATATCACTGTCCTGTCTGAGAATGTAAATGGAGCCCGTGGATTTATACAATGGTTCGTATGTAAAATAGTTAAAGGAAAATATTGACCCTCCTACTATCACCGCCACGAGAATCATAACCCAAAGCTTTGATACAAAAAGATAAGCCAATTCTCTGAATTTAATAGAACTTTCATTGTTGTTCTGCATTGTAACCCCAATCCTTTCGAATGTTTATTAAAACGCTTGTGAAAATTATGCAAGCACACTTCTCCATTATGCTTACAATCTACTTTATTATATCAAAAATCACATATCCAGTCAACAAAATTCAACGAGATATTACGCATTATCCAGCAATCAAATTTTCACAAAAATCAATTTCTAGCAATCACTACTAAATACTGTATAATTTTCACATATAAATATGATATTCTTATAAATACATTGTATTTAGTTTAATTGACATTTTGTGCATCAAGTTGTATAATTTACAGTGATTATTATGAATAACTGTGCCATATTCTATGGCTGTTAAATCACCCCAAATTTGCTGAAAGGAAGTAAGTATGAAACCGATCACACAACAAGTTACTTTCAAGAACCACGACGTTGTCAACAAAGTAAGAGCTGATCTCTTAAAAATCATCGATGACATCTGTCTTGAAAACAACCTCAGATATTTCGGATTCCGCGATCTGCTCATTGGTGCAGTTCACTACAACGACTTCATCCCTAATGGCCTTTCGTCTTTGACAGAAATCGGCCTTATGAGAGATGAATACAACAAGTTGTGCGAAATTCTCTACAAAAGAGCTGATGAACTTGATGTAAAAATCATCGACCGCTATCCAAGCGGCGCAAAAGCTCTTATCCTGACTGTTGCACGAGATGTTGTTATTGAACAGCAGGACGCTATCATCAGCGACCTCGCAACTGTAGAAATCAGCGCATTTGACTATCTGCCTGACAGCGAGGCTGAACAGAAAATGTATCTTCGTACTGTCGCTAATCTCAGAGACAAATACGAAAAGATGGTTAACCTCACTCCACCAGCAACAACTGTACCGATGAGCCTGAGAAAGGTATTTAACCTCTTCTGGGGTACACTACGCTACGGAACTAAGAACCCAAAGCAAACATACCGTAAGCTGCTCAAAACAGTACAGAAATACAAAAACACAAAATACATCACACGTCTTATCCCAAGACGTAGTGTTATGATTGAGTACGACAAGGTTTTCCCAACACAGCGCATAAAAGTCAACCATACCGAAATCAACATCCCTAACACTTACAACAAATGGACTGTAGAAATCAACGATGCGTTGATGGAACAAACTCGTACAATTCAGAAAATCGACCTCGTTCTCTTAAAAGAGTTCGACAGGGTTTGCCGCAAGATTGGTGTTGGCTATTTCGTATGTGGTGGTACAATGCTCGGTCACATGAGACACGACGGATTCATTCCATGGGATGACGATATCGATGTAGGTATGCTTAGAGCCGATTATGATAAGTTCATCAAAGAAGGTGGAAAGTATCTCGGCGAAGACTTCTTCCTGCAGACAAGAAAGTCTGATCCTAAAATTCCGTACCTCTTCTCAAAGATAAGATTAAACGGAACATCGTATATCACTAACTACAACGAAAAGCGTGATTTCCACAAGGGTATATGCCTCGATCTCTTCCCGTTCGATTACATCCCGAACTCATTAAACGAAAGACAGCGTTTTAAAAACAAAGTTCTTTTCTGGTCTAACATCCACCACAAGGTTATCAACCGTCACAAAGAAAAGGTTGTTTATGATTCAAAGCCTAAGACCGTTTACGAGTGGTGGGCACGCACTTACAACGAGTTCCGTCGTAAGCTTGTACACCTTGTTCCACTCAAACTCACACAGGCTCTGTACATCAGAAAAGCAACATACTATAACTCAAAAGCTGAAGAAATGGGACTTACAACAGTTGCTTCCTTCCTGCCGACTTACACCTACGCTGACGTAAAAGATATGATTCCGTATCAGGACATCAACTTTGAGGGCTTAAAGGTTATGGCACTTAAGGACATGGATAAGTTCCTTACAATGCAGTACAAAAACTATATGAGACTTCCGCTTTTACACCAGCGTGTAGGTCATGATCTGGTTTCATGGCACGTTGATGAGGATATAGCAAAGAAGTATAACATTTATGATGACTAAAATCCGAGAGGTAAGCTTATGAATACAGTTCTTTTAATGATGGGCGGAAGTGGCACAAGATTTGGCGCTGCTATCCCAAAACAGTATATCAAAGTTAATGACAGACCTATTTTTTCATACATTCTGGAAGGCTACAACAAACTCGAATGTGTTGACAAAATCATCATCGTTTCTCACGCTGACTGGGTTGACTATGTAGAAGAAGTTGCGAAAGAAATCGGTGCTGACAAACTCTACAAGGTTGTAACAGGTGGCGACACACGTTCTGATTCTGTTAAGAATGGTCTTATCTGTGCAAGCGAATTTTCAAACGATGACGATGTCATTATGATTCACGATGCTACTCACCCTTATGTTGACAAAAAGGGTACTCAGGAGGTTATCGAGGGTGTCAAGGAATTCGGTGGTGCAACACTCGCGTCATTCAACTATGACACTGTGTACAAAATGGACGACGACCACATTCTGACAAACATCGAACCTAGATTCAACATCGTAGCAGGAGCATCTCCTGAGGCATTCACTTTCAGAAAAATTTATGACATCTACATGGGCTCTTCAAAAGAGGAACTCGAAAGTATGACGTCAGCAGGCGCAATCGCTCTGCACTATGGCATCACAATGAAAGTTATCAAAGCTAACGTGATTAACCTCAAAATCACCTATGCTGATGATATGGATCTTTTTATTAAGCTTATCGACAACTACTTCTTCCCAAAGGAGGAAAACTAAATGAGAAACAAGTTACTTGATGTGCTCGAAAAACGCACCCTTGGCATCCACTGCGGTATTCCGTCTTTCTGCTCAGCTAACAAAATCGTTATCGAAGCAATTATGGATCAGGCAAAGCGTTTTGACGACACTGTTTTAATCGAAGCTACATCAAATCAGGTTAACCAGTTCGGCGGATACATGGATATGACTTCTGTGGATTTCCGTGAATATGTTTACAAAATTGCTGACCAGATTGGTTTTGATAAAGATAAAATCATTTTAGGCGGCGACCACTTAGGTCCTCTCCCTTGGTGTCACCTTCCAGCCGATGAAGCTATGGAACACGCTAAAAAGCTTGTTTACGATTGTGTAATGGCTGGATACACAAAGGTACATCTTGACACAAGCATGAAGTTAGGCGACGACCCTGTTGACGAAATGCTTCCAAACGAAGTTATCGCAGAGCGCGGAGCTATTCTTTACAAAGAATGTGACAAAGCGTATCAGGAACTCCTGAAAGAAAACCCTGATGCAGTTCATCCTGTATATATCATCGGTTCAGAAGTTCCTATCCCTGGCGGTTCTCAGGAAGAAGAGGACAACCTTAAGGTTACAAATCCACGAGACTTCGAAAGCACTATTATGGCTTACCGCAGAATGTTCTCAAAACTCGGTTTAAAGGATGCGTGGAACCACATCATCGGTATTGTTGTACAGCCTGGTGTCGAGTTTGGTAACACTGATATCCATACATACAACCGTCTTGATGCTGTAAAGCTGTGCAATCGTTTAAAGAAATATCCTGACATCGTACTTGAGGGCCACTCAACTGACTATCAGCCACCTGTAAAACTTCGTGAAATGGTCGAAGACGGCATCGCTATCATCAAGGTAGGTCCTGCACTTACAAACGCTGTCAGAGAAGCTATCTTTGCTCTGTCTATGATTGAAAAAGAGCTCATCGACGATGAATCACAGCGTGCAAACTTCATAGAAGTGTTAGAGCAGGTTATGATGGATGAACCAGGCAACTGGATCAAACACTACCACGGCACAGAGAATCAGCAGGCAATCGCAAGAAAGTACAGCTTCTCTGACCGTTCAAGATACTATTTCACACACGAGAAAGTTCTCGCAGCACAGGAAAAGCTGTTTGAAAATCTCTCGAACATCGAGATTCCGCTTCCTGTACTTCACCAGTATATGCCACTCCAGTACTCAAAGGTACGTGATGGCAAGTTAAGCTCAGCTCCACGAGAGCTTGCTAAAGACGCAGTTGTATGCGTTGTTGAAGACTACAACTACGCTGTCAAGTGCAACTATATGGCTAACCCAATGATGTAATTGAAAGAAGGTTTTGTATATATGAAAGCTGCTGTATTACACGCTAACAAAGACGTTCGTTTTGAAGAACTTCCTACCCCACAGGTAGAAAAAGGTACCGTTTTAGTAAAGGTGGTTGCTACAGGAATCTGTGGCTCTGACCTTCCACGAGTTCACGACCATGGCGCTCACAACTATCCTATCATCTTAGGCCACGAGTTTTCAGGCTATGTTGCAGAAATCGGCGAAGGTGTTACCTCTGTTTCTAAAGACGACCACGTTGTAGGTATTCCGCTCGTTCCTTGTATGGAGTGCGAAGACTGCAAGGCTGGTAACTACTCACTTTGCAAACACTACAGCTTTGTTGGCTCACGACAGAACGGCTCAATGGCTGAGTACGTTCTTCTTCCTGAGTCAAACGTAATGAAAATTGACAAAGCTATTCCATACGAAGTTGCCGCTTTCTTTGAGCCTTCAACTGTTGCTATCCACGCTTTATATCAGACAGATTACAAAGACGGTGGCACAGTAGCAGTACTCGGCGGTGGCAACATCGGTCTTTTCACATTACAGTGGATTAAGATTTTCGGCGCAAAAAAGGTTGTTGTTATTGACGTTGACCACGACAGACTCAAAGATTCTGTTGACCTTGGCGCGGACGCTGTTGTTGCTCTTTGCGATGAAGATTACAAAGAACAGCTCAACAAACTCACTGATAACCGTGGTTTCGACTATGTTTTCGTTTCAACAGGTTCTACAGACGCTATGAAGCTCGCTTTTGATATTGCAGGCAACAAAGCTCACCTGTGCTTCATCGGTACTCCTACAAAGGAGATGACATTCTCAGTAAAAGAGTGGGAGAACATGAACCGCAAAGAGTTCTACCTCACAGGCTCATGGATGTCATACTCAAAAGAATTCCCTGGCAAAGAGTGGGAAATGACTGACAAACATTTTGCTATCGGCGACCTCAAAGTTACTGACAGTATGATTTTCGCACAGTATCCACTTGAGAAAACTATGGAGGCATTTAACCTTTTCACTGTACCTGGCAAGGTAAAGGGTAAGGTTCAGATTATTGACAAATAATCTATTATATTGTTATGGCTCAAAATATTAAAGAACGTATCTACAAATTTGATAATATTAAACTTTTGACCATTATGCTTGTCGTTGTGGGGCACGTTATTGAGCCTTATGTTGACAAGTCTGATATGTTCAGAAGTCTGTTTATTTTCATATACTCGTTCCACATGCCTTTGTTTATTTTCATCAGCGGTTTATTCCAGAAACGCTACAGCGATGACAATAAACTGAAAGTAAACAAGGTTGCGTTTTTTGTCGCTGTGGGCTTTGTCGTAAAAATCGTCAACGGCCTTGCGCGTATGGCAGGCGGCAAAAATTTCACCATTACATTTTTCGGTTCAAAAACCATCGACTGGTATTTGTTTGTGCTCGCGATGTTTATGGTCACAGCCTATATAACACGCAAGATTCACCCTGCTGTTATGCTCACAGTTTCTGCTGTTTTAGGTTGTGTGTGCGGTTATTTTAGCTTTATCGATGACACGCTTTATCTGTCACGATACTTCGTGTTCTTACCGCTCTATCTCATCGGATACTATATGACGCCACAGCTTCTCATCAAAATTGAGAAAAACTATATTGTAAAAGCAGTCAGCGGAATTTTTATGCTGTTATACTTTGTGTTGTGTTTCAGAAACCTCAACTTAGTTTACAAGCTCAGACCACTTTTCACGGGCAGAAACCCATTCGCAAACACAGATATTGTAAATTGTGGATTTGAGCACAGACTGTTGTGCTACGGTATCTCGATTATGCTCTGTATGGCTGTGTTCTGTTTCATTCCGAATCTCAGAGTTCCGATTCTTTCAAATATGGGAGCTAACACCTTGGCAGTTTACGTTTGGCATCGTCCAATACTTTACCTATTATCAGCTACACCTTTCTTTGATATGGTGATTTCACTGGGTGATCCACTGTATAAAATCATCCTTCTAAGCTTCGGTGTAGTGCTCACACTCGTAGTAGCACTCAATATCTTTATGGCACCAATAAACGCATTCTCAAAGCTTATCAACAAGCTCAAGCCTGTATGGTGTTATGTGGTGATATTCGCACCATTTGTTGTAGGACTAATTACAATGTACAATGAGCTCCCGTCATATTTCTCGTATCTTTTAAATAAAATTAAAAACTGATACAACAAAACCGCACAGCGTTCTTAATTCGCTGTGCGGTTTATTTATATGTATTTACTTTAAATCATATCAGCAATATCATAAATCAGCTTTTCTGATTTTTCCCAGCCTAAGCACGGGTCAGTGATACTCTTACCATAAACACCGCCATCAACCGACTGGCTACCATCCTCAAGATAGCTTTCAATCATAAAGCCCTTTACCATGGATTTTACGTCACTATTATGACGAGCCGAATGAAGAACCTCTTTGCAGATTCTTGACTGCTCAAATGGATTCTTCGCAGAATTAGAGTGGTTAGCATCAACAACGAGCGCAATATTCTCAAGTCCACGCTGGGAGTACATCTCGTGTAAAAGTTCTAAATCCTCGTAGTGATAGTTAGGCATCATTTTGCCGTGTTTGTTGACATAACCTCTTAAAATTGCGTGAGCAAGCGGATTACCCGATGTTTTAACCTGCCATCCACGGAACACAAATGTATGCTTATGCTGAGCAGCTTCGATAGAATTAAGCATAACAGAGTAGTCGCCACTGGTAGGATTTTTCATACCAACCGGAACTGTTATACCGCTAGAAACCAATCTGTGTTCCTGATTCTCAACTGAACGGGCACCGATAGCAACATACGACATAAGGTCATCAAGATAGCGATAATTTGCCGGATACAGCATCTCATCAGCAGTTGACATCCCGTATTCTGTAAGCACACGAGAATGAAGTTCTCTGATTGCCAAAATACCTTTGAACGTATCTGTTTTTAAATTAGGATCAGGCTGATGCAACATACCCTTATATCCGCTACCGGTTGTTCTCGGTTTGTTTGTGTATATACGAGGAATAAGAATAAGCTTATCCTTAACCTGCTGCTGAACTTTGCTGAGTCTTTCAACATAATCAAGCACCGCGTCTTCTCTGTCAGCAGAACAAGGGCCGATAACCAGTATCATCTTATCCGATTCGCCTTTGAACACCTGTGCCACCTGTGCATCTATCTCTTCTTTTCTCTCCACTGCTGTCATAGACAGCGGATATGCCTCTTTTACCTCCATTGGTATAGGGAGTTTTTTTTCAAAAATCATAGACATTGTGCATTCCCTCCAAACAGAAAAAATGATACCGCAAAATCAACCTTTTGTCAATAAACAGTTGAATTTGCGGTAAGCACTCATCTCATTAACTTGTCCCACAAAACGATTTTCCCGCTGCACAAAGAGCGGTTGATGTCAATCACACGCTGGTTTTTACTTCCGCGGAATTGAAGCGAGATATCCTTTTGCTCCTCAACAAACGGTCCGTCAACAAGCACATCAATGTAAGAGAGCATTTCATCAGTAAACTCTCCCCTTGCTCTGCTGTCACACAGCAGATGCTCGTCAAACAGATAGCCTGTGTAGCACCACACATCCTTTTGAGGGTATTTATCCCTTACTTTTCTCAAAAGCTTTGTGAGTGTTTCCTGATTTTGCAACTCAAATGGCTCACCTCCAAGAAGTGAAAGACCATTAACAAAGTCAGGCTCAAGATATTCAAGGATTAGTTTTTCTGTATCCTCAGTAAATTTTTCTCCATAAGAAAAATCCCAGGTTTCTTTATTAAAACAATTTTTGCATCGGTGGGTACAGCCCGACACGAACAGCGACACCCTTACCCCGACACCATTAGCTATATCGCGTTTTTTAATTGTAGCGTAATTCATCAGATATGCAGCACTCTTTCCTGGATTTCCTGAGTTCTGCCCTGATTCCAATACTGTGTGCCAATGTATCCACAAGTGCGTCGTGCAACGTTCATTGTATCCTGATCACGGTTACCACAGTTCGGACACTCCCAAACAAGCTTTCCATCATCCTTAACGATTCTGATTTCACCGTCAAAACCGCATTTCTGACAGTAATCGCTCTTTGTGTTAAGCTCAGCATACATGATGTTGTCATAAATAAATCGGATAATCTGGAGAACCGCATCAATGTTCTGTTGCATATTAGGCACTTCAACATAGCTGATAGCTCCACCTGTTGAAAGAGCCTGAAATTTGGACTCGAACATCAACTTATCAAAAGCATCGATTTCTTCTGTAACGTGAACATGGTAGCTGTTTGTGATGTACGCTTTGTCCGTAACACCCTCAATAACGCCAAAACGCTTCTGTAAGCATTTCGCAAACTTGTATGTTGTGCTCTCAAGCGGAGTACCATAGATACCAAAACCGATGCTTGTTTCTGCCTTCCATTTATCACAAGCCTTGTTCATAAATTTCATAATATCAATCGCAAAATCAGTAACAGATGGGTCTGTGTGTGATTTGCCTGTCATATAACGTACACACTCACACAATCCTGCGTAACCGAGCGATATTGTTGAGTATCCGCCATAAAGCAACTTGTCAATAGGCTCACCCTTTTTGAGTCTTGCAATAGCTCCGTCCTGCCACAGAATTGGCGCGGCATCGGACAATGTGCCTTTTAGTCTGTTATGTCGACACATCAATGCTTTGTAACAGAGATTCAATCTTTCTTCAAATATTTTCCAGAACTTGTCGATATCCTTACCGCTGGAAAGAGCAACGTCAACGAGGTTAATAGTTACAACACCCTGATTGAATCTTCCATAGAACTGATACTCACCTTTGTCATTCTTCCACGGGGTGAGAGCACTTCGGCATCCCATAACAGGGAAACAGTTACCCTCTTTCAGACTCTTCATAATCTTTTCTGAAATATAGTCAGGAACCAGACGCTTTGCTGTACATTTAGCAGCAAGCTCTGT
>JAZSHE010000162.1:0-14039 GCA_045533085.1 Ruminococcus sp. | reverse complement strand
AACGAAACATCGGCTTTATCGAACAGATAGCACAAAGCACGGTTGACTCGTATAACTGTGATTATGCGGTAAAAGCCGAGGTTACACGGATGTTTTTTGACACGCGATACTATGAAAATTTCACTATGCCTGCTGGCGTTTACGATGCGCTGAGAATTTCAATCGGAGAAGCTCAGGGCAAGAACTGGTGGTGTGTGATGTATCCGACACTGTGCGTTGGAGCATCGTCGGATATCAGTATGAAAAAAGATTTGTCCCATAACGAGTACAAAGTCATCACTTCAAAGGACATCGAGTACAAGTTCAAAGTTGTTGAGTACTACGAAAAACTTAGCAGTTGGTTTGATTGAGTACCATTTTTTGGGACATAGAACGATATATATTTTTAGTATGAATATTGTAAGATTTTACGGAGAAAACTATGTTACGTTTTATTCTTGGCACAACAGGTGCCGCTAAAACCAAATATCTGTACGACGTGATGTGTCAGCTCGCGAAAAATGGCGACGAAAAGCTGATATTTTTAGTACCTGACCAGTATTCGTTCAACACTGAAAAAGCGTTCCTTGAGATGTTGGGACCAAAGCTGTCGCGAAATATCAAGGTGTTTGGCTTTTCACGTTTGTGTGACTATGTGTTTGAAGTGACAGGAAACAGATTTCTCAGCTTTGCTGACGAAGGTGTGCGTAATGTTGTGATGGATGTCGCTATCGAACAGGTCAGAGATAACCTCGAATTGTTTTCGAAGCGAGCTTCATCAACAGACCTTACTACACTTATGCTTAATTCTATCAAAGAATATAAAAAGTGTTCGATAACATCTGCTATATTATACGATGTAGCCCATAAGGTAGGGGATAGCACGCTCTCAAAAAAGCTCAGCGAAACCGCTTTGCTTTATGATACATACGATGCGATTTTGCAAAAAAGCTATGTTGACCCACTTGACAGCGTTACAAAAGTTTCTGAAATTCTCTCAACAAAAGAGCTTTTCAAGGATTATACTATTGCTGTTGATTCGTATTACGGATTCACTGCACAAGAATATGAGGTGCTCTCAAAACTTTTAGTTCAGAGCAAAGACATGTACGTGGCGCTTACCACAGATTCGCTTGATTGTTCAAACGGTGATTTGTTCTTTGTGTCTGAAAGAACTAAAAAGCGTCTTACAAGAATTGCGAAAACAAACGATGTTAAAATCGTACCACATATTACACTTACTGAAAACACACGTTTTGTAAGTGAAGATATAAAATGTGTTGAGCAGAATCTGTTCAGACTTTCTAAAGAACAGTGTGATTTTCACGATGATGGCCTTGTTGTCTACGAAGCAGGTAATATCTACGATGAGGCGGATTTTGTAGCACGTAATATCAGAAAGCTCATTGTAGAGGAAGGCTACGAATTTTCTGACATAGCGATTATCACACGACACAGCGATAAATATGTGGGCATACTCGATAACGCCCTCGAAAAATACGATATCAGCTACTTTATGGACAAGCCTCAGGATATCGACACAAAACCTCTCATTAAATTTGTGATGTCCTGTTTTGATGTTATCAATAACGGATTCGATAAAGACGATGTGCTGTCAGTACTAAAGACAGCACTCACTGATATATCAGTTGAAGATATCGCTGACTTTGAGAACTATCTGTTTACATGGGATATATCAGGAAAAGCGTTTTTTAACGAGTTTACGCTATCACCACAGGGCTTTGCTGATGATATGAGTGACAGCGATAAGAATCTTCTATCAAAAATTGAGCACACTAGAGCAACTGTTATTGATGCTCTCAGAACTTTTTATTTTGATACAAAAGACGCTACAGCTCTTGAGATATCAAAAGCTTTGATGAAACTTGTGTATAAACTCCATGTCAAAGAGAACCTGCAAAAGCTGTGCGATGTTCTTGAAAGCGAAATGGAGCTTGAACTGTGCTCTGAGCAGGTGCGACTTTACAACACATTTGTGGCGATACTCGACAAAATGGTCAGCGTAATCGGTGACTATCGTGTAAGTGCAAAACGTTTTTCGGAGCTTTTGCATATCAACTTTGCAAATACCGATATTTCATTTATTCCGCGTGGTTTAGATCAGGTTGATGTTGCTTGTGCCGACCGCTCTCTGGTTAATGATAAAAAAGCCGTGTTCATCGTCGGTGCAATAGATGGAGAATTTCCGAACACCCCTGTTGAAGCAGGAGTGTTCTCTGATGACGAGCGAAATCTGCTGAGCACCTTCGGGCTTACTATGTCCGATTCTGTTGAGCAGCTTGTTCCGACAGAAAAATATCTTGCATATAAAGCGATGTGCTGTGCTTCTCACAAGCTCTTTGTGTCATATTATACATATTCCTTAGGCGGAGAAAAACGCACCGCATCCGAACTTGTTACCGAGTTGCCTTCAATACTAAGCAACATAAGAAGATATCACAGCGTTGATTGTACTGTGTTTGACAGTATGTGGAGTGAACGCTCTGCGTTTGATTATCTTGTTAAGAGATATAATCACAAAGACCCTGATATTATCAGGTTGCGTGAGTATTTCAGCGGTATCGAGAAGTATGCATCCGTGCTTGATTGTATCGAACGTTCGCAGAAGAGTGAGCCGCACAGAATCACTGACAAAGAGCTTGCGCAAAAACTGTTTAATACAAATATGATATTGTCAGCATCTCAGGTTGAAAGCTTCCATTTGTGCAAATTTGAATATTTCTGCAAATATGGACTCAGTGTCCGTGAACGTAGACAAGCGAAAATCGACTCGCTCGAATACGGAACATTGATGCACTATCTGTTTGAAGAGTTTTTGAAAAAGCACAAGGATGATGATTTTTCACAGATTACCGTTGAAACAATCAAGAAAGAAGTATCTCAGTTGCTTGATGCCTATGTTCTTAAGCATCTTGGCGGAAAAGAAGGCAAGAGCAAGCGATTCCTCTATCTTTTCTACCGCGTCAATAAAACAGCTGTAAGAATTATCGAGCGTTTAGTTCAGGAGTTTGCACAGTCAAAGTTCAGACCATCTGATTTTGAACTTACCGTTGGTGAAGATATACCATCGTACACTCTTAAAGTTACTGATGAAATCAACGTAACTATCCGCGGAAAAGTCGACCGAGTTGATGTTATGGAAAGCAACGGCAAAAAGTACATTCGCATCGTTGACTACAAAACAGGTACAAAGAAGTACAATCTCAGCGATGTGCTGTACGGACTTAATCTGCAGATGCTCATTTATATGTCAGCTGTTAATTGTGGCGGAGAAAAATACTATAATAGCAAGATTTCACCTGCAGGTGTTCTGTATGTTCCTGCTGTATCACCGAGCGTTAATGTTACATTAAAAGGTCTTGACAGCGCTATAGCTGATGCTGAGAAAGATAAAAAAATGCACGGAATTATTCTCGATGACAAAGAAGTCATCACTGGTATGGAAAGAGATGTAAATGGTGTGTATATACCTGTATCGTTGAAGGGTGACACTATCGTTGACAAAAGCGGAACTCTCGCTTCATTAGAACAGTTTGGAGCACTTTTTTCACAGGTTGACAAAGCGGTGGGCGAAATGGCTACACTTCTTTGTAGCGGTGATATTGGTGCAGTTCCTGCAAAAGGTATATACGATGCGTGTCTGTGGTGCCCTTATTCATCCGTGTGTTCGTACAAAGACGGCGACTCGTGCCGAGATATAGAAAAGATGAGCAAAGACGAAGTTTACAGCACTCTCATGAGAAAGGAGGAGCAAAGCGATGAAGCGTGAATGGACCAAAAGCCAGCAACAGGCGATTGATTGCAAAGGCGGTTCGGTTATTGTATCTGCCGCGGCAGGTTCGGGCAAAACCGCAGTTCTGGTTGAGCGTGTCATCAAGCGTCTCACAGACCCCGTTAACCCTGTTGACGCAGACAGAATGTTGGTTGTAACATACACCCGTGCCGCGGCTCAGGAGCTGAAAGAGCGCTTGTACAAAAAGCTCAGAGAGCTGATAAAAAACGACCCGTTCAATAAAACGCTTATCAGACAGCAAGCGCTTTTATCAAAAGCAAATATTTCTACAATCGACAGCTTTTGTTCTTCTGTTGTAAAGGAGTTTTTCTACGTTCTTGATATCGAACGTAATTTCCGCATCGCGGATGAAAGTGAGCTCAAACTCATAAAAAACGATGCACTGAAACTAACTCTTGATTCGATGTATGCAGACGCTGAGCCTGACTTTTTCCATCTTGTCGAGGCTTTTTCGGGTGTGAAAGATGACCTTGCGTTGCAAGGTGTCATTTTGAAGATTCACGAGTTTCTGCGTTCTCATCCTTATCCTGATTTGTGGATTGATAAAAAACTTGAACAATTCTCTGATTTTGAGAATGTCAGCGACAGCGTCTGGAGTAGAATTATTATTGAATATTCAAAAGAGGCTGTTGAATTTTTGCGCTCACTTGTAAATTCTTCTTACGCTTTGCTTGATTTCGAAGAAGCTTTGGTTGACAAGATATCACCAATGCTTTTAGGTGATATGGAGTTTGTTGATAAACTCCGCGAAGCTCTTATGAACCCCGAGGAACATGATGTTTCTCATGTGATAAAATCATTTGAAGCGTGTCGTTTTCCGACTGTCAGGGGGTATACCGACAACTACTACAAGGTGAAAATTCAGCAAAACCGCGGATTGTTCACCGAAACAGTAGCAAAGCTTAAAACTCTGCTTTCTACATCGGAAAGTGAAGCAAAGGTGCAGATAGCTGATTTGTTTGTTATCTCACAACAGCTTTTTAACTGTGTGCGACAGTTCAGCGCAAACTATCAGTCACTCAAAGCACGAAAAAAGATTGCCGACTATCCTGACTTGGAGCATTGGACTATCAGACTTCTTGTCGATGAAAATACCTTTGAACTCACTGACGTCGCAAAAAAACTCAGTTCTCGATTTGATGAGATAATGGTTGACGAATATCAGGACGCAAACGAAGCTCAGGATCTCATCTTCAATTCTCTGAGCAATAATGGCGAAAACCTGTTTTTCGTTGGTGATGTAAAGCAGAGTATTTATGGCTTCCGTCAGGCTATGCCACAGCTTTTTATCAACAGAAAGAATAACTCCGCTTTATACAGCGAAGGTGATTCTGTTTTTCCTGCAAAAATCTTTCTTGATAAAAACTTCAGAAGTGCCAAAGGTGTAACAGAGGCTGTCAACTTTTTCTTCACAAAGCTGATGAGTGAATCTGTTGGTGACATCGTTTATGATGAAACCGAGACTTTGAAATATGGTGCGAATTATGAAGAAAGCGATTCGCCGTGTCTTTCATATCATTTGATAGATTTGACCGATGCTGAAAAAGGGACTGATGTCAACGAAGTCGAGGCTAAGTATATAGCTCAGCTCATTTTGAAAATGATAAGTGACGGCTATATGGTTAAAGATGGTGATTCGTACAGACGAGCAACTTATTCGGATTTTGCTGTGCTGATGCGAAATGCCAACTCTCACGCACCGACATACGTTGATACTCTGGTTTCATGTGGTGTGCCAGCACATTGTAACAGCAGCCACAGTTTTCTTGACACTCACGAAATTATGATAATGACAAATTTTCTGAGCGTTATTGATAATCCTGCGCTTGACATCGAATTGCTCTCTGTTATGATGAGTCCTATTTTCGGTTTTACTGCTGATGATATGGCTTCTGTCCGTACAGATTCGCGATATACTACGCTGTACAAAGCAGTTTTATTGAAAGCTAAAAGCGGTGAACCAAAGTGTAAAAACTTTATCGATGAGCTGAAGTACTATCGTGACATTTCGGTGACAGTACCTGTGTGCGATTTGATAAACACTATATACGAGCGCACATCATATCCATCAATTGTATCTTCGTTTGATAACGGAGAGCTTGCACTTTCTAACCTGAGATTGTTGAAAGAACATGCTAAAAACTTTGAGTCAGGTTCAAGCAAAGGTCTGTCACGTTTTGTGTCATACATCACACGCCTGAAAGAACTTGGTAGCGATGTTTCTGGAGCCGCTGATATGAGTGCGTCAACAAGTGATGTTGTTCAGGTTATGAGTATTCACGCGAGCAAAGGTCTGGAGTTTCCGATTTGTATTGTAGCAAACACAGCACGAAAATTTGTCTCTGATGTATCGCAGAACGTGCTGCTTCACTCACAGCTTGGCATAGCTGTCAAACGTAAAGACGAACAGCTCAACGCAACTTTCACCACAATGCCACGTGAGGCTCTTGCGTTGTCGATGAAACGTGATGAAATGAGCGAGGAGCTGAGAGTGTTGTACGTTGCTATGACCAGAGCAAAACAGAATCTTGTGATGATATCGTCACAGAAAAAGCTCGAAAAATATCTGCAGAAAATCGGTTCAAATCTTATTAGCAGTAAAAGTGTTATGCCGTTTGTAGTTCGTAACTGCAGTTATCTCAGCGATTGGCTTACTATGTGTGCTATGCTCCATCCGGACGGAAATAAGCTCAGAGAAATCGCATCGTGTGACGTTGAACCTGATTTTTTAGCGAATTTTAAAATGGATGTAACAGTTGTCACAGACTTCTTTGAAAAAGTTGAAACACAAGATGAGGTTTGTGTAGAAGAATCTCAAGTTATCGACACTGACAGCGCTGTTGTTGATACCCTGAAAGAAAGACTTTCGTTTGAATACAAAAAGCGTGGACTTTCAAATCTTCCGTCAAAAATCGCCGCCTCTGATTTATCTCACAAGCTGTCTGTAAAAGTGTTCGACAGAATCCTTGATACACCTGCGTTTATGAGCGATAACACTCTGACTGCTGCACAGAAGGGCACAGCCTTGCACGCGTTTATGCAGTTCTGTGATTTTGAAAGGGCGCGAAAAGATATTCAGTCAGAAATCGATTATCTTGCTCAAAAAGGCTATATTTCTGCTTTGCAGGCTCAGTCGATTGATGTTGAAAAAGCATCAGCATTTATCAATAGCGAACTTGTGACCCGTTGCATAAACAGCGAGAAAGTGTTCAAAGAGTTCCGCTTTACGACAAAAATCAGTGCATCAGTTGTTGACCCTGATATTGCACCACAGCTGAAAGATGAAAAAATTATCCTTCAGGGTGCGGTTGACCTTGCTTTTGTCGAGGATGGCAAGCTGGTTGTCGTTGACTATAAAACAGACAGAGTAAAAGATATCACTAAGCTTGTTGATATGTACGGCTATCAGCTGAAAATTTACAAGCAAGCTATGGAAGAGTGTACTGATTACAAAGTAAAGGAGTGCCTTATCTACTCTATAGCACTATCAAGTGGTGTTAAAAACGATTGATTTTAAATTTCTCTTGTGATATTATAAAATCACAAAACATAAGGAGGTTTTCGGATGAAAGGTAAATTAAAACTTAAACTTATTGCGTTTGTTTTGTTGACACTTATTGTGTCTTCTATGCTCGCTGCTTGCGGAGAGTCTTATAATAAATCAGACATAGCTATAGGAGAAAGCGCTGATGGTTATTTAACAGAAGATTCTTTGAGCGGTAGTGCTCAGGACGGGGAACAGAGTGCAGATTCTGTAAAAGAAAGCCGTAAGATTATCGAAACAATCACCTACAGCGTTCAGACGAAAAACTTCGATGATTTTGTGACAAAGCTGGAAACTTATGCTGTGTCAGTAGGTGGCTATATCGAGAATTCTGACGTGTCAGGAAACTCTTACGATGATGTTTCATCACGCTACGCTACATATACTTTCCGTATTCCTTCTGATAAGGTTGATGAGTTTGTATCCACTGTCAGCGAGAACTCGACAGTCACAAACCGTACTGTTAACACGGAGGATGTAACTCTTGAGTATGTCGATGTTGAAAGCCGAATCAAAGCGTTAAAGACAGAAAAAAACGCACTCGAAGATTTGCTTGCATCTGCGACATCTACAAAAGAAATCATGGAAATCAGAGATATGCTCACTGATGTTATCTATGAGATTGAAACATACGAGTCACGTCTTCGCACTTTGGATAATCTTGTCGATTATACAACAATCACTGTTGATATTGACGAGGTTGAACATCCTGTTGTTGTAAAAGAACAGACAACATGGCAGCGCATCGGTACAAATCTCGCAAATAACTGTCGCTCACTGTGGAATTTCCTTGTTGAGGTTTTTGTGTTTATCGTGAGCGCATCGCCGATTCTGCTCTTTGTCGCAGTTATTGTTATTGTGGTTGTGGTTATCATAAAGCGTATTGCTAAAAAAAGCCAGCAAAAGCGTCTTGAAAATCCACCTAAACCGATAAGCAATACTACCGTACCTTATTATCAGACACAGCAAAAACCTACTGATGATATAAACGAATAAAAAATGGTGCAGCACCTTGAGTGTTGCACCATTTTTATGTTTAAGCATTAATTAAAATTTGTTCAGCACATCTGATTCCGTCAACAGCCGCAGAAATGATTCCTCCTGCGTATCCTGCCCCTTCGCCGCACGGGTAAAGGCCTTTCAGAGATACACTCTGCAACGTATCGTCACGGGTGATTCTGACAGGGGATGAAGAACGGGTTTCAGGACCTGTGATAATTGCATCAGGATGTGAAAAACCGTGGAGTTTTCTGTCCATAGCGATTATACCTTCACGCATTGAGTTTGTGATAAAGTGGGGGAGATAGTCATCAGTTTTAGCGAAATTGTAGCCGGGTTTGTATGTTGGAGTAACTTCACCCAGACTGACGCTGTTTGTGTTTTTCAGGAAGTCACCAACACGTTGTATCGGGGCTTTGTAGTCACCGCCACCACTTAAGAAAGCCCTGCGTTCAATTTTACGCTGAAATTCAACACCGGCAAGAATATGCTCAGAACCAAAGTCGGCAGGATTTACGTTTACAAGTAAGGCAGCGTTAGAATTGATGTTAGCTCTGTCAAAATTGCTCATACCATTTGTGACGATAGTGTTTTCTTCGCTTTGAGCAGCTACAACGTATCCACCGGGACACATACAGAACGTGAACACACCTCGTCCGTTTTTGGATTTTATGTTCATTTTGTAGTCAGCAGCACCTAAGTATTTTGAATCAGCAAAATCTCCGTATTGAGCTTTGTTGATGTTTTTTTGCAGATGCTCAATTCTCGCACCGATAGCAAATGGCTTTTGTTCCATAAATATATCCATAAAGCACAGCATCTCAAACGTATCTCGTGCGCTGTGACCGATTGCAAGCACCACGTTGTCCGTTTCTATTATATCCTGTGTGTTGTTGTGTATAACAGTTACGGACTCAACCATGCCATCTTTGTGGTTGATTTTTGTAAGTTTTGTGTTGAATCTGATTTCACCGCCGAGCGAGATGATGTCTTCACGGATGTTTTTGACAGTTTCTCTGAGCTTGTCTGTGCCGATGTGTGGTTTTGCGTTGTACAGAATTTCTTTTGGTGCACCGTGGGATACAAATTCATTCAGCACGTTTCTTGCACGGCTGTCCTTGGTACCCGTGTTGAGCTTACCATCAGAAAAAGTACCTGCACCACCTTCACCGAACTGTACGTTGCTTTCTGTGTCAAGCTTGCCTTGACTCCAGAAATCGTTTACTTTTTTAGTGCGAACATCAACCGTGTCACCGCGTTCAATAACAATAGGTCTTTGTCCCGCCTGAGCTAAAATCAAAGCACAGAACATTCCCGCAGGACCAAAACCGACTACTACAGGTCGCTGGTCGAGGTCTTTGTTGAATGGTATCTTGTAGCGGTATTCGTTTGTAATTGTGGCGTTTTTGCACTTGGCTTTAGATAAAACCCTGCTTTCGTCAGTGTTGAGCCTTGCGTCGATAGTTGCGATAAAGTGAATATCGTTTTTGTGACGGGCATCAACAGACCGTCTGAAAAGAGAGATATTATCGATTTGTTTTTCGTCGATTATGAGTTCTCTTTGAACAGCTTTTCTGATGTCGTTATCGCTGTAATTAAGCTTGAGTTTAATATTGTTGAGTCTTATCATAGCTGTTCACCTACGCACATACCTGATGAAAATGCAAATTGCAAATTGTATCCACCACAGTCACCATCCACGTCAATAGCTTCTCCGCATAAATAGATGTCTTTTGCGATTTTGCTCTCCATAGTGGAAGGGTTGATTTCATCACCACGTACACCTCCCGATGTCACTTGAGCAGATGTGAAATCTTTTGATGGTACTGTTGTGAAACACCAGTTGTTGATTGTGTCAGCGAGCGAGAGAATCTCTGACTTTGTGAGCTGAGAAGCGCTTTTTGCTGTATCGATATTACTGTTTTTTAGCAGTGCTATTCCGATATTCTTGTGGAACAATCCTGTGAAAAGTTCCTGAACATTATCGTTGTTTGTCAGCTTTATTCTATCGTAAAGCATATCTTTAATTTCGCTAAAAGAAAAATCAGGTAAAAGTCGCACAATGATTTTAGAATTTTTCTCTTTGTTGATAATACGTGAAAGATTGAAAACACAGATGCCGGAAAGACAGTCAGCGCCAAACTGGATTTCACCTTTTTCAGCTTTTACTGTTTTTGAACCGACAACTGCTGTTACTTCACCCTGAACTCTGATACCTTTGAGTGATTTGATTATTTTGCTCTCAACTTTAACGGGCGACAGGGTAGGGGCGAGATTAGTTATTTTGTGGCCGATGCTCAAGACTGGCTCATAGGTGTTCCCCGTCACTTTTTGGGCATAGTTGTTTTTACCGCCAGTAGCGATAACAACTTTCTGTGCTGTGATAGTCTTGTTATCGCAAATGATTTTGTATCCGTCTTTGCATTTTTTTATACTTTGAACTGTTGTGTCGCAAATTTCTTCAACGTTATTGCGTTTCAGTTCATTTCTCAGTACAGAAAGCACAGCGCTCGCCTGACGTGAGAGAGGGTAAACTCTGTTATCGGAATCAGCCATAGTCATCAGACCGATGCTGTAAAAATAGTCTAGTATTCTTTGTGGAGGAAAATGCTTTAAAAGAAAATTAACTCCGTTTGAAAAACTACCATGATAGTCGTTTATGTTTGCAGAAAGGTTAGAAAGATTGCATCGTGAATTTCCGCTAACAAGAATCTTCTTACCAACTCGGTTATCCTTTTCGATGACCACAATTTTTTTATTTTTGTTTCTTTTTGAAGCAACACAAGCACACACAAGTCCGCTTGCACCACCACCGATTACAGCAGTATAAACATTTAAGTTTTCCATAACATCACCTATAAAAGGGTAACCAAAATAGTTACCCTTTGCATCAAAAATATTTAGCTGAAAATAGCGCCAAATGCTCCGAATACACCAACGCTTGCAAGACCCATAATAATACCAGCAATGAGTACACCCAGAAGAACAGCGAGAGTGCTTCGTTTGAAGTCAAAGTCGAGCATACTTGCTGCGAGTGTTCCTGTCCACGCGCCAGTACCAGGTAGCGGAATTGCAACGAAAAGCATCAAAGCGATAAACAGACCGTTTTTGCTTGCTTTTTCTTCGAGTTTTCTGCCACCTTTTTCACCTTTTTCAAGACAGAAGGTGAAAAACTTTCCGATGAATTTTTTGTCAGAACCCCAGATAAGCATCTTTCTTGCGAAAAGATAGATGAACGGAACCGGAAGCATATTGCCAACAATCGCCAATATATACACGACGACAGGGTTGAGTCCCCACTCAGGGTTCAGACCAATCGGCACTGCACCTCTAAGCTCGATAATTGGAACCATTGACACTAAAAATACGATAAGATATTTGTATAAATTCATAAGAATCTCCTTTTGTTCTATATCGAATACTCAAGTTTGTTTACTATATTTTGCGTGTGTATTATGTTATGCACGCAAATTTTTCTGTATAACATTATACACTAAATAAAAAACTAATTCAATACCCATTTGATTTAGGTATTTCGACAATTGACATAAACGTTTGACAGGGGTAAAATATACTGTGGATAGGAGTGGTTTTTTGTCAGACAAAAGACTTGTGATAAAACGTGTGATTATGTGCTCGATGACAGCTTTTATGGTCGGGTTTATTTTTATCAATTCTGCTTTGCCTGCTGATGTGTCATCACAGGAGAGCGGCTCGATAACTGAGCTTATCAATAGTTTGCTCTCACGCGTTGGAATAGGACTTGCACTGAGTGAACATTTAGTCAGAAAGTTTGCTCATTTTATTGAGTACTTTGTACTTGGAACGCTTTTGTTTTACACTGTGCGTTCGTTTAATCTACGCAGGACTAAGTCTGTGTTTGTTGTGCCGCTTATTGGCTTTTTAGTGGCATCTGTGGACGAAACCATTCAGCTTTTTTCATTTGGTCGGTCAGCACAGGTATCTGATGTGCTACTCGATTTTATCGGGGTGTTTTCAGCGGTGATACTGTTTTCGATAACCTCGTATTTATTAACTAAGAAAGATAAGGATGTATCAAATTGAGTGAAACAAAATCTCTGAACAAAATGGGAACAAAAGCGATGTTCCCTCTACTTATGTCAATGTCATTGCCTGCGATGTTCTCGATGCTTATTCAGGCATTGTACAATATTGTAGACAGCATCTTCGTATCACAAATCGGCTCCGAAGCACTCAATGCTGTGTCGCTTGCGTATCCGCTGCAGTTGATACTTATTTCGTTTGCAGTCGGTACGTCTATAGGTGTGAATTCACTTATTGCGCGCAGACTTGGTGCAAGACGCTTTGATGAGGCAAGCGACGCTGCGTGCCATGGCTTTGTTATTGCGGTTGCGACATGGTTACTTTTTGTACTTATCGGTATATTTCTTTCGCGTCCGTTTATCACATTGTTTTCTGATAACGAGACTATTGTTACATACGGCACACAGTACCTAAATGTAGTGCTTATCGCTTCCCTTGGATGTATTGTTTCCTGTATGGGCGAAAAGGTACTTCAGGCTACAGGAAATATGATTGTGCCAATGCTGACTCAGCTGCTTGGTGCTGTAATCAACATCATACTTGACCCGCTGTTTATTCATGGTTACTGGATATTCCCAAAACTCGAAGTATTGGGTGCGGCTGTAGCAACCGTTATTGCTCAGTTCTGTTCAATGTTCTTTATAGTTTCTATTCTTATTTTCAAAAAGCACGATATCAAAGTCAGTTACAGAAAATTTAAATTCAAGTTATCTGTGGTTGGCAATATTTATGTTGTTGGTTTTCCTGCGATTATTATGCAGAGTATCGGTTCTGTTATGGTCAGCGGTATCAATGGTATTATCTCGGCTTTTGCATCAACTGTTGCCATCAAGGAAGCATATATCAACGTGTTCGGTATTTATTTCAAATTACAGAGCTTTGTGTTTATGCCTGTTTTCGGATTGTCACAGGGTACTTCTCCGATTATTGGATTCAACTACGGCGCAAAAAACAAAGCTCGTATGTATTCAGCTTTGAAAATCTGCCTTGTTATTGCAATAGTTATTATGACATTGGGTCTTATGCTATTCCAGTTTGGTTCCGAGTTTTTACTCTCGCTGTTTGATGCAGACAAGTTTACTGTTGATCTTGGCGTACCTGCATTAAAAATCATCAGTCTTTGCTTTGTACCTGCTGCTATCGGTATCACTTTTTCGACATTGTTCCAGGCAGTCGGCAAAGGTATCAGAAGTATGTTGTTATCAATTATGAGACAGCTCGGTGTACTTTTACCTGTTGCTTTTGTGCTGGGAGGTATCGACCTTTCGATACTTTGGTATGCATTCCCTACGGCTGAGGTGTTTGCGTTAATTGCAGCACTGTTATTCTTTATTAATCTTGTTAAGCGCGATTTCAAAAAGCTCGATGTAGCAGACGAGTAATCATTTTATTTACCATCACGGCATATATATTGTCGAGGTGGTTATGTGGAAAATTTCAGAAAAGACGAGATTGTTTACGACGAAAAGTGGCAACATTTTGATACACCAACTGTTTATGAAGAACAGAATAACGATGTCGATGCTGATACAAAACCTGAGAGTGCTGATAAAAACAAAAAGCTTAAAAAATCAAAACGAACTTTCCCTGCACTTATTTCGATACAACTTGTACTTTGTTTAATTATAGCTTTTGTTG
>JAZSHE010000115.1:0-6883 GCA_045533085.1 Ruminococcus sp. | reverse complement strand
AATTACGGGTTCTCACTTACTATTTTCGTTGTTTAATTTTCAAGGTCCTTTGTCTCACGCTCGACTTATCACACACCCGATAACCGCTTTATTTAGCCGTTTTTCGAGGTTTTTCGTGTGTCCGTCAACCGCGGAACATTTGCTATTATATTATAATCAAACCAAAAAGTCAACCCCTTTTTGCAAAAAAATTCAATATTTTTTAAACTTTTTTTCAGCCACCAAATATTGGTCTATTTTTCTTTTAAAGACACAACATATAGACGTACATATTGACACCCGTTGTAGAAAGCTGTTATAATTTTCTATACTATATTATATAGGGGGTAATTTAATGCAAACTTTTTCAAACAACTTTAACCCATTTGCACAGAATCACACAATCGTAAAATCATACTTCAAAAAGCCTGTTATTCTTGTGCAAGGAATCTTATATCTTTGTTCGCTAATCCTGAACATCGGGTCTGTACTTTTTTTATCACCGTTTCTGGACGACTTTCTCTCGACATTTTTCTCAATGGCACAGGTAACCGAGGGAATGACACATAGCGAAGCTGAGTTTTTCACTAAATTTATGGCTGTGTACCCTGACGCTGTTATGTATGGCTCGTTAATCCCAAGCGTGATTCTACTATCACTTGCCGGGCTTGCTTACCTTATTATATATAAGAATAGTAAAAACGCCGATGAAACCAAAAGTCCAAAAGCAGGTGTCAAAATACTGCACGTACTCTCTATCATCCAACTCATACCAATTATTTTACTGTGCACTCTGCTAGCTATCGTTGTCATTCTTGTGATTGTGCTCGCAATCTTCGGCAACTCTTACGGTGCTATGGATGGTTTGTGGGTAATCGCTGTCTTGTACGCTATTATTTTCGGTGCAACGATTTCGCTTTTCCTTTTATACTTTATCAATCAGGTCAGATATTATAAGTCTATTCTCAACAGCCTTAACACTGTCAACCTTACATATAAAGGTGCAGGAATCTTTGGTGTAATGAGCATCATCTATGGTGCGTACACTTGCGTCAATGCTTTGTCATCATTTGCAGTGGCACCTCTCATGAAGTCTATCGCGTCACTTGAGCCTGAGCTTGAGAAGTTCTATGAAATGTTCAGCGCTATGACACCGGTGTTTATTCTCTCATCTGTTGCATCGCTTTTATCAGCGACAATCGTAATCATCAGCGGTATCATCGCAATCGGATACAAAAGACATATCAGATCATACACAGAAGGTTACTCCGGCGGTGCATCAGACCCGAATGTTGCTCCGGCATATATGGAAGCAGTGGTTCCACTATCACAGCCAGTTACCCCTGTACAGCCTCAGCCTGTCGCACCGACTCAGATGCCGACTCAGGAAAAACTGTCTGTTGATAACACACCACAGTTCGAGCCTGTTATTTTCAGCGACGGACTTGGTCTGGCTGAAAAACCACATTGTCCACGATGCGGAACACCTTCAAAAGACGGCGACGTTTTCTGCAGTGCCTGCGGCACAAAACTCTAAGCGCCGAGCACTCGAGCCTTTGAAATCTCAATGTGACCGAAATCCCTAGATAACACTAAAAGCCCGACAGTAAAGTCGGGCTTTTTCAGCTTAATTTTAAAGTTTTGTGTTTTCACTTTGAAGCGCACTTATACCATCTGAAACCAGAAAATCCACAGATCAAGAAATCTGTGGATTTTGTCATTAGAACTTTATAAACTCTTTTACGATTTTTGAATAATCGTATGTGCTTGTAGCAGGGTAAAGCATAACGTATTTACCGCTACCTGAAACCTCGCCCTTTACATCTTCAAAGCCGAGCACTTTGTAAACATCGTCATTTGTAAAAGCCGAAATAACATTTACAGCCTCATCAGGAGTAGCAGTGATATCAATCTCGTAGAACTCAACAAAATTTGTTGAATCAACCTTGTATCTCACGCCCTGCTTTGCGCCGATAATATCAGCCTGCATAACAGTTTTATCTTCCTTTTTCTCGCTGATAAGCTCGAGCTCCAAAAAATACTCCTGCATACCGTTAAAATCTTTCTCATACTTACCGATATCTACACCCTCAGCCTCTGTGGCTTCAGTTGTAGTTGTGTCGCCGTTGAGCTTTGTTCCGTCGGTACCGATAGTACAGCCTGCGAGTGACACGATAAGTAAAACTGTAAGTAATATAGCAACTAATCTTTTCATGATTGTCCTCCGAAAAATATAATATTGCTATTATACGTCATTTTACTTTTGAAATCAAGAGTGATATGCTATAATATGAAATTGCAGGGTGCAGTACGTAACATACCACGCACAAAACACCCTATACTAATATATAGAGGTAAAATATGAAACATATATGCTCTGTGATGCGCAACGCAATCGATACATATAATATGATAGAAGAAAACGACCGCATCGCCGTTGGTGTGTCAGGTGGCAAGGACAGCCTTGTTCTGCTGTATGGTCTGCACCTTCTGTCAAAATACTATCCCAAAAAGTTCGAGGTGGTTGCCATCACGCTCGACCCGTGTTTTGAGAACAAAGACTCTGACTTTTCAGCAATAGAAGATTTCTGCAAGGAAAACTGTATCGAGTACCACATCAAACGCACCGAGTTGTACAACGTGGTTTTTGTAAACCGCGAGGAGAAAAACCCATGCTCGCTGTGTGCGCGGATGCGTCGCGGAATTTTGCACGATATGGCAAAAGCACACGGATGCAACAAAATCGCGCTCGGCCATCACAAAGACGATGCAGTCGAAACATTTCTGATGAATCTGCTGCAGGGTGGCACAATCGGATGTTTTTCGCCCGTCACATATCTTTCAAACAAAGATATAACCATGATTCGACCGATGATATCTCTTGATGAAAGCGATGTCGAAAAAGCGTGCAACAGAAACGCTCTCCCGGTTACAAAAAGCAACTGTCCTGTTGACAAAACCACCACCCGCGAAGAAACAAAAACACTCGTCAGAAATCTCGAACGCGACTACCCCGCATTGAAAAACAAAATCATCCACGCGATGAAAAAGGAAAATATCAGTAACTGGTGACACGAAAATATGCTACCACTTGTGAGATAGGGGTTCGTAACTTGTGACTAGTACCCATAAAAATAAACAACAAAAACATAAAAGGACTATGACCTTTGCACTTCGCGGTCATAGTCCTTATTTTATATTCAATCCTATAGTAAGCATTGATATAAATTTTATACTAAACAAAAATCCCCGAACGCTTTGTTCGGGGAAATTGATAGACAATATGAAATTATCTCTTTGAGAACTGTGGAGCTCTTCTAGCTGCTTTGAGACCGTATTTCTTACGCTCTTTCATACGTGGGTCACGTGTGAGGAAGCCTGCCTTCTTGAGTGTAGCTCTGAGTGCCTCAGAATCATACTGAAGAAGTGCACTTGAAATACCGTGACGGATAGCGCCAGCCTGACCTGTAACACCGCCGCCTGCTACTCTACAAACAACGTCAAACTTCTCGCCTGTCTCTGTTAAAGCGAGAGGCTGTCTAACGATGAGCTTGAGTGTCTCAAGACCGAAATAATCGTCGATATCTCTGTCGTTGATTGTGATTTTACCAGTACCCTGATAGAGTCTTACTCTAGCAACAGAAGACTTTCTTCTGCCTGTACCGTAAAAATATGGTGCCTTATCGTACATTTAAACTGCCTCCCTTCTTAAATCTCGAACATCTCAGGCTTCTGAGCCTCGTGAACGTGCTCTGAACCTGCGAAAAGTCTTAATCTGAGCATAGCTGCTCTACCAATTGTGTTTGATGGAATCATACCCTTAACTGCAAGCTCCATAGCCTTCTCAGGACGTGTAGCCATAAGTGTTGAGTAAACTGTTTCCTTCATGTGACCAACATAACCTGTATGACGGTACCATTTCTTCTGCTCGAGTTTCTTACCTGTGAGAACTGCGTCCTTGCAGTTGATGATGATAACGTGGTCGCCGCAATCAACGTGTGGTGTGAATGTTGCCTTGTGCTTGCCTCTTAAGAGAACAGCAGCCTGAGCAGCAACTCTACCGAGTGGCTTGCCTGCAGCATCAATGATGTACCACTTGCGCTCAACCTCGCTCTTTTTTGCCATAAAAGTTGACATAGCGATTTCCTCCATAATTAATAGATTTCTTTTGTGCCTAGTGATAATACCATTATTGAATTGTAAAGTCAACACTTTTTTATAACTTTTTTAATTTACAACACAGCTTGCTCTCAAATGCTCCGTTTTACTCCGTTTTGCTCACTTATTCTGATTTGCTATTTTTGAAAATAATTTTCAAACAAATTGAAAAACCGTAGATTTTATCCCGTTTTGCAACTCATATCGTATCTTTGTGTCATACATAAATGATAACTGTATTGGGATAGCAGAGCAGGCTTTGTCGCTCACAGTTTTCACAATTCACATTCCATTCATATTTTGTTCACCCGATTTTACATATTTTTTCATAATCGCATGGTATGATGAGTACAAATAGAAAGGGAGGTGATAGAATGACTCTGAGCAAGAAGCCGTCTGTGCTTGTATGTGTAACAGGTCAGTACGACTGCGACAGACTCATCAACGTCGGTTTTGAAGAAGCGGTCGAACGTGGATATGAGCTACACGTTCTGTGTGTTCACACACCTATCAGTAATGCATCTTTCCTGTCTGATGAAATCGAGTATCTGTATCAGACATCAAAGCGACTCTATGCTGATATGACAATCGCATTCAATGAGCATGCACCACAAACTACAGCCGACTTCGCAAAAAAGATTAACGCAAAGCTAATCATCACGGGAATGCCAGACGGCAGACCATTCGGATTTGTAGATGTTTTACACGAACTTTTGCCAAAAACCGAAATAACTATAGTAACAAAACAAAGCGAATGTCTGAGCTACAATAAATATTACATTGTCAGAGCATCCGCATAAAAATACCGATACAAATCACATTACATAATTAATATATATTAAATAGTTTACATCCTTGACCCTGCAGACCAGTCTGTGGGGTCAAATTTTGTGCAAAATCTGCACCGAAAATTTTCAAAACCTCTTTATTATCCCTGACATATATGTTATACTAACCTTACATAATTTATTAACTCAAAAGAGGTGCAGTTATTATGAGATATAGAGTTGGTATTGATTTAGGCGGTACTAACATCGTAGCTGGTGTAGTCAACGACAAATTTGAGATTGTCGCACGCGCTGAGTGTAAAACAGCTATCCCACGTCCTGAGTCCGATGTATGTGACTCAATGGCTGCTATTGTTAAGGAAGCAGTAAAAAAAGCTAAAATCAAGATGGACGACATCGACTACATCGGTATCGGCGTTCCGGGTGCGGTTAACCCTGACACAGGTATTGTCGAAACTTGTCCTAACCTCCTGTTCAAGAACTGGGACATCAGAAAGATGATGAACGACAGAACAGGCAAATACATCAAAATCGAAAACGATGCTAACGCAGCAGCACTCGGCGAGTTCTTAGCAGGCTCAGCAAAGGGATGCAGAAACGCAGTTGCTATCACATTGGGCACAGGCGTTGGCGGTGGTATCATCGTAGACGGCAAGATTTACTCAGGTTCAAACTTTGCAGGTGCTGAGCTCGGTCACATGGTAATCGTTAAAGACGGCAAAGAGTGTGGCTGTGGCAGAAAAGGCTGTTGGGAAGCATACGCATCCGCTACAGCGCTTATCAATATGACAAAGGATGCTATTCGCAACGAAAAGCCTGAGTTCTCATATATGCTCAACCTTTGTGAGGATGACATCAACAACGTAACAGGTAAAACTCCTTTTGATGCTATGATGGCAGGCGACCCAACCGGTAAAGCAGTAGTTGACGAATACATCAGCTACCTCGCGTGCGGTATCGTTAACGTAATCAACATTTTCCAGCCTGACGTACTGTGCATCGGCGGTGGTGTAAGCCGTCAGGGCGACAACCTCTTGAATCCTGTTCGTGCAATCGTTGAAGCTGAGCGTATCACAAAGCACAACGAAAAGCAGACATATATTTGTGCTGCAACACTTGGCAACGACGCTGGTATCATCGGCGCTGCTATGCTGTAATATACTTCGTTATATTCTGATATTAAGACGACTTGAAATTCAGGTCGTCTTTTTTATTATCTTTATCCTGAGCGGTCTTTTAAGTTTTTCTGCTATCTCAATCAACGATTTTGTGCCCCTGCTTTCACCATCCCAAAAGCATATAATGTAATCACAATTCTCAGCCATTTCTCTATTGCGTTTTGGTCCCGCAAATTTCCCATATAATCCCCACTGTGCTGTGTAACGCTCTATTTTTATGTTTCTTTCTTCTGCATACATTTCACCCAACATATCAGCTCCTCGACATCCACCTGACAAAATAATCAATTCGTATTTTTTCACTAGTTCTGATAAACAGAAATCAATGTATTTTTTAGCCTCATCATAATTGGTGTAATCTCTGCATCCAGCGATAATAACTCGTTTATACATATTGTTACTCCTCTGTTTTTATAATACCAACCATATTTTAATCTGTTTCAGGTTAAAATACAATAACCTTATTCAGATTAAACTAAAATTGGTTATATTAGTTTAATCGGAGGTTAAAACAGTGTATAAACGAATACGTGACCTGAGAGAAGACCACGACTGGAATCAGACCACTGTCGCTCAACAACTCGGTATGTCCCAAACCGGATATTCAAAATACGAAACAGGCGAAAATGATATACCTACATCTGTTTTAATCACATTGGCTCGTATATACAATACGAGTGTTGATTACATTCTGGGCGAAACTGATTGCAAAGACAGATATCCTAAAAGCAAATAATATCGTAATAATAGACAAAAGCTGTTGCATTTTACTGCAACAGC
>JAZSHE010000262.1:0-2381 GCA_045533085.1 Ruminococcus sp. | reverse complement strand
TAACACAAACGGAATCGCAGACAATGGGCAGACCCTCACATCCGAAATATGCAAGAAATAAAAAAATTCTGATTGTTGGCGGTTCAGGGTCCGGTAAAACCAGATTTTTCGTAAAGCCAAACCTTATGCAGATGCACAGTTCCTACGTTGTTACTGACCCCAAGGGTACAGTACTTGTGGAGTGCGGTAAAATGCTTCAACGTGGCAGACCGTTAATGGACGGAACAGGAAACATTATCAAAGACAAGAATGGAAACACCGTATATGAGCCGTATAATATCAAAGTCTTTAACACCATAGACTTTGCAAAGTCTATGCATTATAACCCGTTTGCGTATATATCTGAAAAGAACAGGGAAAAAGATATTCTGAAATTTGTAGAGGTGCTTATCAAAAACACTTCATCATCACAACAGCCAAGTGGCGACGACTTCTGGGTTAAGGCTGAAAAGCTTTTGTATACAGCGTATATTGCAAATATCTTCACATTATCACCTGTGGAGGAACGTAATTTTGAAACTCTTATTGAAATGATAAATGCGTCAGAATGCCGTGAGGATGATGAAGATTTTAAAAATGCTGTTGATATTCAGTTTGAATGCCTTGATAACTGGCTAAATAATGTAAAGATACCTATAGATGGTGAGGACTATGAAGATTACCAGTTTATGAATGAGTTTCCTCCCTCAGAGGAACAAAAGCGTATTGGTGCTTTTGCAATAAAGCAGTACAAGGCATATAAATTGGCTGCGGGTAAAACTGCAAAATCAATCCTTATATCCTGTTCTACAAGACTTGCACCATTTGCTATTGACGAGGTGCTGGAGATAACCTCTTATGATGAACTTCACCTTGATAGGCTTGGTGATGAGTTGTCAGCACTATTTGTTATTATCTCCGATACAGATGCGACATTTAACTTTCTTGTCGCTATCATGTATTCACAGTTATTCAATCTGCTCTGTACTAAAGCTGACAACAGCAAGGGTGGAAGATTGACATATCACGTCCGCTGTCTGCTCGATGAGTTCGCAAATATTGGTGAAATACCGAACTTTGACAAATTAATTGCTACAATTCGTTCCCGTGAAATATCTGCAAGTATCATCTTGCAGACTAAATCTCAGCTGAAAGCGATATACAAGGACAATGCCGTTACTATCGAGGGTAACTGCGATACAATGCTGTTCCTTGGCGGTAAGGAAAAGACTACGCTGAAAGAAATTTCAGAAAGTCTTGGTAAGGAAACTATCGACAGCTTTAATACATCTACCAATCGTGGACAGAGTGAAAGCTATGGTATGAACTACCAGAAACTTGGTAAAGAACTTAAATCGCAGGACGAACTTGCAGTAATGGACGGTGGCAAATGTATATTACAGCTCCGTGGAGTTAGACCATTCTTCTCGGATAAATATGATATAACACGTCACGAAAATTATCATCTTCTGCTTGATTACAACCCGAAACAAGAGTTTGATATCGAAAAATATGTAAACGATAGAAAAGAAAGACGTTTACGAATGAAAAAAAGCGATGCTTTTACAGAATATGAAAGCAACGTGACAGAAACCTCAGCTAAGGCAGTATAAAGAAAAAATGCTATGCTGACAGCGAAGAATCCGAAAAAAAGATATAATCGGATGAAGCTGAAATACTGATTTGATTTTAAGGAGTTTTTATTATGAATAACACAAATATTTCTGCTGTAGCAACAGCACAGACAATAAACAAGCGTAATTGGCTTACTAAGGGCTGCAAGCTTGCAAAGAAAGCAACAATGTCACTCACAGTTTTCTGCTGTATGGCTATGATGTGTGGCACAACCGCTTTTGCGGAAGGTGAAGCTACAGGTGTTGTTGATACTTCAACATTTATCACAACAGCGTGTACCGTGCTTAAATCCGTTATCTGTCTTATCGGCGGCGGTGTTTCGCTTTGGGGTGTTGTAAACCTCCTTGAAGGTTACGGTAACGATAACCCCGGTGCGAAGTCTCAGGGCATGAAGCAGCTTATGGCTGGTCTTGGTCTGATCCTCCTCGCTATCATTCTCGTACCTGTACTTGAGGGTATGATGACGGGTGCGGTTTAAATATATAAGCTGACATAAAAAACAGATTACAGTGGCGGGTGGTTTGTGGGAAGTAATCTGTAATCTCATAGTAAGGAAGTGATGAAAAATGGGAGTAATCAGTGATGCGATAGATGCCCTTGAAGATTGGTGCTGTGACTTATTCAAGGACGGTATCAAATCTCAATTTGACGGAATATCCACACTTCTGAGTGATACGTTTTCACAGACAACAGGAAGTACAGGACTTGTGCAAAGTTTTATTACAAAACATCCTGCACAGTTCACAGGTGCAGCAGATGGTGCAGCA
>JAZSHE010000189.1:0-6053 GCA_045533085.1 Ruminococcus sp. | reverse complement strand
TGTTTCTACTTCTTTGAAAAGACGGTCACGAAGATTACGCGAAGTAACAAATTTACCCTCTTTGCCAGCAAAAGGGCTGTTGTTAACAATGAAATTCATCGAAACAGTAGGCTCGTCAATCTTAACAAATGGAAGCGGATCAATCTCGTCAACAGAACAGATTGTCTCACCGATGTTGAGGTCAGCAATACCGCTGATACAAACGAGGTCTCCCATTTTTGCAGTTTCAGCTTCAACACGCTTGAGTCCCTCAAACTGATAGAGCTTTGATATTTTAACCTTCTGGTTGTTGCCGTCACGTCTGCAAAGCACTGCCTGCTGATTAACCTTGACCTGACCACGCTCTACTCGACCGACACCGATTCTGCCAACGTAATCATCGTAATCTATATTTGAGATAAGAATCTGTAAATCACCGTCGATATCACCCTGTGGTGCAGGAATTTCTTCAACGATTTTCTCGAAAAGCGGTTTCATATCCTCGCCCATTTCGTATGGGTCAAGTGATGCCACACCATCTCTGCCTGATGCGTAAACAACAGGGAACTCGAGCTGGTCATCGTCAGCACCAAGCTCAATGAAAAGGTCGAGAACCTCGTCCACAACCTCTTCAGGACGGGCACCCGGACGGTCGATTTTGTTAACTACTACGAGTGGCTTTTTGTGTAAACCAAGAGCTTTTTTGAGTACAAAACGTGTCTGTGGCATACAACCCTCAAAAGCATCAACTAAAAGTAAAACACCGTCAACCATCGTGAGGATACGCTCAACCTCGCCACCGAAATCAGCGTGTCCCGGTGTGTCAACAATATTGATTTTTACATCGTTGTACATAACCGCTGTGTTCTTTGACAAAATTGTGATACCACGCTCACGCTCAAGGTCGTTACTATCCATAACACGCTCGGCTACTGACTCGTTCGCTCTGAAAATACCGCTCTGTTTTAAAAGCTGGTCAACAAGAGTTGTCTTGCCGTGGTCAACGTGGGCGATAATCGCTATATTTCTGATATCTTCTCTTCTGCTCATAATATCACCTGATAAAATTATTTTCTCAATTTGAAATTATATCACTTTTTAAATATAAATACTATGTAAATTTTTACCGAAAAACAGCGCATCTGTTAACTCATTATTTGCTTTACTTTATAAACAATTTTTGATATAATAGTATAAATATTTTTCAAAAATTCTATATCGCGAAAATGGAGGTTTATTATGGGATATTCAATTGCTGAAAAAATCATAAAAGAACACATTGTTAGTGGCGAAATGGTAAAGGGTACTGACATCGGTCTTAAGATCGACCAGACTCTCACTCAGGACGCTACAGGTACTATGGCTTACCTCGAATTTGAGGCTATGGGTGTACCAAGAGTTAAGACCGAAAGAAGTGTCGCATATATCGACCACAACACATTACAGACAGGTTTCGAAAACGCTGATGACCATCGATTCATCCAGACTGTTTGTAAAAAGCACGGCATTTATTTCTCACGTCCTGGCAACGGTATCTGCCACCAGGTTCACCTTGAGAGATTTTCAAAACCTGGTAAAACACTCATCGGCTCTGACAGCCACACACCAACAGGTGGCGGTATCGGTATGCTTGCTATTGGCGCTGGTGGTCTTGACGTTGCTGTTGCTATGGGTGGTGGTGCTTACTACATCACTATGCCAAACATTGTTAACGTCGAATTAAAAGGCGAGTTAAAGCCTTGGGTTTCTGCTAAAGATATCATCCTCAAAGTTCTCGAAATTATGAGTGTTAAGGGTGGCGTAGGCAAAATCGTTGAGTACTCAGGTGAGGGTGTTAAAACACTTTCTGTTCCTCAGCGTGCTACTATTACAAATATGGGTGCTGAGCTCGGCGCAACAACTTCTATCTTCCCTTCTGATGAAACAACAAGAGAGTTCTTAAAAGCTCAGGGTCGTGAAGAAGACTACGTTGAGCTTAAGGCTGACGAAGATGCAGTATACGACGAGCACATCGTTATCGATTTGAACGAGCTCGAGCCACTTGCTGCTTGCCCTCATTCACCTGACAACATCAAACCTATCGCTTCACTGCAGGGTCAGAAAATCGATCAGGTATGTATCGGTTCTTGCACTAACTCAAGCTACGCTGACCTTATGACAGTTGCTCACATCTTAAAGGGCAAGACTGTTCACCCTGATGTTTCGCTTTCTATCGCTCCTGGTTCAAAGCAGGTGCTCACAATGCTTTCTGAAAACGGCGCGTTGGCTGATATGATTTCTGCCGGTGCAAGAATTCTTGAGTCTGCTTGTGGTCCATGTATCGGTATGGGTCAGTCACCAAACAGCGCAGGTATTTCGCTGAGAACATTCAATCGTAACTTCCTTGGCCGCAGTGGAACAAAGGATGGTCAGATTTATCTTGTATCACCTGAAACAGCTGCAGCATCTGCATTAACTGGTGTATTCACAGACCCTACAACTCTTGGCGAGGGCTACAAGGTTGAGATGCCTGAGAAGTTCCTCATCAATGACAATATGATTATCGAGCCTGCTCCTGTTGAAGAAATGGACTCAATCAAAGTTCTGCGTGGTCCAAACATCAAGGAGTTCCCTGCTTCAACAGAGATGGAAGACGCTATCAAGGCTACATGTTCACTCAAAGTTGAGGACAACATCACAACTGACCACATTATGCCTGCTGGTGCTAAGATTTTACCACTTCGTTCTAATATCCCTGCTATTTCACAGCATTGCTTCACAGTTTGTGACACAGAGTTCCCTAACCGTGCTAAGACATTAGGTAGCTCAATCATCGTTGGTGGTGCTAACTACGGTCAGGGTTCTTCCCGTGAGCACGCAGCTCTTGCTCCACTTTACTTAGGCGTTAAAGCTGTACTTGTTAAGAGCTTTGCTCGTATTCACAGAGCTAACCTCATCAATGCTGGTATCTTACCACTTGAGTTCATCAACGAGAGTGACTATGAGAAAATCAGCCTCTTCGACGAACTTGAGCTCAATGACGTTAAAGCTGAGATTTTAAACGGCGACACTGTTACTATCTTCAACAAGACAACAGGCGAAACTATCAAGGCTAAGTGTGAACTCACACAGCGTCAGAAGGACATCGCAATCTGCGGTGGTCTCTTGAACTACACAAAGATGAATGGCTGATTATTGATTTATGGTGGGAGGGCATAGATTCCCTCCCCTGCAATAATCTTAAAAGCGGATAAATATCCGCACTAAAATTTTAATTTTGTGGGTGCGTATATACATGGGATTTTTGAAACACTGCCCCTGCAAATTTGAAAGGATGAATTAATATGGATAAAATTATTATGAAAACTCCGCTCGTCGAAATGGACGGCGACGAAATGACCAGAATTATATGGAAGATGATCAAGGATATCCTCCTTCTCCCATATATCGATTTAAAGACAGAGTACTACGACCTTGGTCTTGAGTACAGAAACGAAACCAACGATCAGGTTACTATCGACTCTGCAGAAGCTACAAAGAAGTACGGTGTTGCTGTTAAGTGTGCTACAATCACGCCAAACGCTGCAAGAATGACAGAATACAACCTCAAAGAAATGTGGAAGTCACCAAACGGTACAATCCGTGCTTTACTCGATGGTACTGTTTTCCGCTCTCCTATTCTTGTTAAGGGTATCACTCCATACATTCCAACATGGACAAAGCCAATCTGTATCGCAAGACACGCTTACGGCGATGTTTACAAGAACACTGAAATGATAGTAGAAAAAGGCTCAAAGGCTGAGCTTTGCGTAACTAACCCAGACGGCTCTGAATCACGCGACATCATCTTCGATTTCAAAAACAGCGACGGTATCATTCAGGGTATGCACAACCTCGATTCTTCAATCTCTTCTTTCGCTAGAGCTTGTTTCAACTACGCTCTTGACCAGAAGCTCGATTTGTGGTTCGCTACAAAGGATACTATCTCAAAGAAGTACGACCACACATTCAAGGACATCTTTGCAGAGATTTTTGAAAACGAGTACAAAGAGAAGTTTGATGCTGCCGGTATCGAATACTTCTACACTCTTATCGATGATGCTGTTGCTCGCGTTATCCGTTCAAACGGCGGATATATCTGGGCTTGCAAAAACTACGATGGCGACGTAATGAGCGATATGATTGCTACTGCTTTCGGCTCACTCGCTATGATGACAAGCGTACTCGTTTCTCCAGAGGGAATCTACGAATATGAGGCTGCTCACGGCACAGTTCAGCGCCACTACTACAAGCACTTAAAGGGCGAAGAAACATCAACAAACTCTGTTGCTACTCTCTTTGCATGGACAGGCGCATTAAGAAAGCGTGGCGAGCTTGATGAAACACCAGAGCTTTGTGCATTTGCTGACAAGCTTGAAAAAGCTACTATCGATACAATCGAGAGCGGTGTTATGACAGGTGACCTATATCTGCTTTCAACATTAGAAAATAAAACAAAGGTTAACACAGAAGACTTCCTGAAAGCTGTTAACGAAAGACTCAAGGAACTGCTGTAAATCTGACTTTCTTTACATAACCACGGAGGGGTTATTATGGCAAAAAATATTTCTATGCCTGTAATACGCAGACTACCTCGATATCGCAGGTTTCTTTCTGAGCTTGAAGAACAGGGCGTTGAGCGAATTTCCTCAAACCAGCTTGCTATCATTATGCGCTCAACCGCATCACAGATAAGACAAGATTTGAACTGCTTTGGCGGATTCGGTCAGCAGGGTTACGGCTACCCTGTCACCCAGCTCAAAGAGGAAATCGAAAAAATCCTTGGTCTTGATAAAAGTTTCAAGGCAATCCTGCTCGGTGCAGGTAACCTTGGCAAAGCTGTTGCTACACACATGAATTTTTCAAAGCAAGGTTTTGATTTAATTGCTGTGTTCGATAACAACGAGAATATTGTTGGCACGATGCTACGTGGTATCACCATTATGTCTGACGATGAAATCGAAAACTTTGTCAAAAATAATCGTGTTGATGCAGCGTTCTTGTGTCTGCCAAAAAATGCTGTAAAGCCTTCTATCGACAAGCTTTACGGACTTGGCATCAAGAACTACTGGAACTTCAGCCACTATGACATCAAAAACGACTACAAAGATACTATCGTTGAGAACGTACATATGAGTGATTCGCTGATGACTCTGTGCTACAGAATCAACGAAACATACACAGACTGATAACCCCGAATACACAAAAAATTAACGGAGACGAACATTCGTCTCCGTTTTTTGTTTGCAATAAAATATTCAGTTATCCGTAACCATATCAAGCACGAGCTCAGCATCTTTCAAATCTGATACACCGTAGAACTTCACTCTGTGCATAACTTTTTCAAGCATAAACAATGTGTGTTTTGTGCGCTCGTTTCTGATGCTGAGATGCACAGCACGCAGGAACATCTGCACCATCTGTTTTGTATCAAGCTGTTTAAGAGAGCTGAAGCGCTCTTTGTCAACAAACACGATGCTTTTGACAGGTAACTTCACATCGCGTGCTTTGTCACCATATAAACCAAATGGAGTGCCGTAAGCGTAGAACACGTCGCTTATCAATCTGATAGCAGGCGCATCAACAGTGAAAAGCTTGTCACCAGGCAAATACTCTTCGACCTTTGTATCACTTTCAAAAGGCGCAGAAAACAGCACAGCACAACCATCATATTCAACTGCAGCGGCCTTTATCGGAAATCCGTTAAAATCAAACAGCGCACGTGCATATTCAGTAGTAAAATACTCACACTCAATGACATCAGCGTTATAATCCTCGTATTCATCCATCAGCTGAAGTAGAATATCGTCACTGATTTCAAGAGTTAAGTTAGGTTTATAATCAAACGAAGATTCAAATTGCTGGAGGTTTTTCTTCAATGTTTTGGAGTTTGTTTTAATTTCAATTCCAAGCTCGGAAATTCTATATCTATCCATTACGCATCACCCGTATTGTTAAACTAATAAATCAGAAGCCCTGAGCTTTTCGACGAAAGCATTAACATCGGACAAAGCTCTATCTTTGTCAACATCATACTCAGTAGTCAAAGCGAGAAC
>JAZSHE010000007.1:0-15750 GCA_045533085.1 Ruminococcus sp. | reverse complement strand
TTTTAGCGGTTAAACTGCTAGTTCAGTTGTGCTTTTATACAGAAGTAAAGTGCTATTTTTGTCGCTAATGTCTAAATTAAACTGACCTTTTATATATGAGTAATAACTGTTTTCTTATCGCAGATACTAAAGATAACTCGTTAATACTAATGTGTGTTTGACAAGGTATTATGGGTTATTGTATAATGAAATTGATGTAAGAATCACCTCGTTTAATAGTGCGTTTTAAACGAAAAGGGGAGAAAAAGGTATGTTAACAAGAAGCGAAAAGCAGATTATGGAATTGCTGTGGAGCATTGATGAACCACTCACCTGTCTTGAGATTATTGACAGATGTGAGGACAAGAGATGGAAGGACAGTTATATCCATATTATGATCAGATCTCTGCTCGAAAAGGGTATGATTAAAGTTGCGGGTGTTGAGCTTGTATGCAAGAACTATGCGCGTAAATTTGGCCCTGCTCTTACTAAGGATGAGTATATTGTAAAGACGCTTATGAATGAAAAGGTATGGACCAACGACAAGATGCCCCCACTGTTTGCAGCTTTTGTTAAGAACGAAGCAAGCGTTGAGGTACTCGATCAGTTTGACCAGATGATAAAACAAAGAAAGCAGGAGCTTTCAAAGGACTAAGTGTAATGGGATTTAGTTTTTATTCGTGCCTTATGGCGATGATCACAAGTACAGCAATGATCATCGCCATTTACTTTTTGAAAAAATCAAGATTATTTACCGATGCGTTCGGAGTCAGCTTTATGAGTATGTTGTATTTACTGTCGCTTTTCAGAATGTTTGTAGCGATTGAGATACCATCGATACAGATTGTAATTGGTGAAAGTGTGTTTATGCCAAGGCTGATGGATATACTTAATAATTGCTCGCCACTGACCTGTAACTTTGGGTGCAGGGCTTTGTATCTGTTTGGTAGTGTTTCGTTTTTAGTAACGATAGTTTATGTAGTGACTTTTTGTGTCAGGCAGTATCGTTTTGTTAGTCGTGTTTCTAAGGCTGAAAACGATGTATCACCTCGCGAGTTGCAACTGCTCCAGAAAACTACGCTTGAGGTTTTTAACAGAAAAACAAAAATCAAGCTTATCAAAAGCGATGACGTGAGTGTGCCCATGGTATTGGGGATGGTCAGACGAGTTGTAGTTATTGAGAATCGTGCCTACACAGATGAAGAACTTGAATTGATTTTGCTTCACGAATGTATGCATATTAAAAATCAC
The DNA here is from genome assembly GCA_045533085.1 of Ruminococcus sp. Lineage (GTDB taxonomy): Bacteria > Bacillota > Clostridia > Oscillospirales > Acutalibacteraceae > Ruminococcoides. Next base: position 14,520 of record JAZSHE010000007.1, on the reverse strand, counting down.
GACCTGTGGCTTAAGTTTCTGGTGTGTATGTTCTGTTGTCTGTATTGGTTCAATCCGTTTGTGTATCTGCTGAAGTCTGATATCGACTTTGTTCTTGAACTCAAGTGCGACAACGCTGTATGCAGACATCTTGATGAAAATAAAAAGCTCAGTTATGCGGAATTTATCAACAACACAGCACGCAACTGTTGTTCGAAACAGATTAATGCTGCGGTGCTCTCATCTCGATTTGCTGTGAACAAAAGCACTGAAAAACACATTTACAGGATGAATAATCTGCTTTTTGAAAAAAGGAAATGCCACAAAACGCCTGTGGTGATTGTGTGCGTTTTTATGATTGTTCTATATATGTTGTCGTATGTTTTTATACTTGAGCCTGACTATAGTGCTGGCATAAATTCGAATACGCAGACTCAGTATTTGGTTGAAAGCACAGCTGACCAGTTGTGAGTTTGTAAAATATTGAACTTGTTATTAAAAGGCTTTGATTTTTCAGAGCCTTTTCTTTTATGTGCACAGTTGAATTTGAACGGTTTGTTAAGCTTTGATTACAAAACAGTCATAATGCTTTTATTATGACAATATATATATTATAATTATAATTCAGAATTATAGATACAATGGAGATGTATATATGCGAATTCTAAAGGGAGTAATAGCGTTTGCGCTGACGTTCTGTATGCTGGCTGTAACGGTTGTATGTGCGGCTATGGTCGGCGACGAAAATGGTTATATATCAGAAACTACTGATGAAACATTTTGTATTGGAGAAACAGTGAACCCTGAGGATATTCCGATGCTTACCGAAGATGACAGCGAGTATTCGCCGCGACTCACCGCTCCGTCAAGAGATAATCCATATTATTACAGCAATAAGAATGTATTTTATAAATGGGGCTACGGTATGCCTAACTGTACTGCTTACGCATACGGTAGAGCGTATGAAATACTTGGTAAAGAACCAGACCTTTGCATTTATGATGCTAATCAATGGTTTGATTACAACAAAGATAATAATATCTACGCTTATGGTAACACACCTAAACTCGGAGCTATTGTGTGCTTTAAGTATTCAGGATATAATTCGGGCCATGTAGCAGTTGTTGAAAAAATTGTCGGCGACACCGTTTACTATTCGAATTCAGCGTGGAGTGGAAATGAGTTCTATCTGACAAGTTCTCCGATTGATGACCCTGCTGATGGCAGAAGTGGTTGGATTTTTCAGGGATTTATTTACATCGGCGAATTCTGTGCCGGTAAAGATGATGGCGATATTTACAAAATAACTTCTGATACGGGCGTTAATATGCGCTCGGATGCAGGGACAAGCCACAGTCTTGTCGGAGCGATTCCGTATGGAAAAATAGTTGTTGTCACAGAAACTAAGGAGCAGGGAGGTTACACATGGGGTTACACAACCTACAATGATGTAAGTGGATGGTTTGTAACAGATTTTGCCCAGCTTATTGTTGATTCGGACAAGCCAACAGAAAAACCTACTGACACCCCAAGTGAAACAGAAACTCAAACACCTCTTGGCGTGCTCGGTGATGCTGACCTTGATGGTGAGTTGTCTGTGCTTGATGCAACCCAGATTCAGTTGTACATGGCTTCGCTTGTTGAATTTGATGGGACACAGCTTGTACTTGCGGATATGGATAAAGATGGTGAAGTCAGCGTGCTTGACGCTACAAAAATTTGTCTTGGTTTAGCAGGTCTTGAATAATTTATTTATAAGAAAACGGACTACTTTTGAGTAGTCCGTTTTTGCTGTCTGTAAAAAACTTTTATTATGAATTTCGGTGTGGCGCTCTTATTCGAAATCTTCAAATACGTCGGAATTTCCGGCGTCTTCATAAATGCCTGCAATCATCATCTGGACTGTGGTTGCATCAAAAATGCTGAGTACGCCGTCCTTGTCCATATCACCTGCATACACAGCGTCGTCGCTGAGTGTTTTGATTAACGCGAGGTGAAGCTGTATATCTGTTGCGTCAAAGATTGTGAGTTTTGAGTCGAAGTTCACATCGCCCATCAACGGTTCGCGCTTGGAGCCTACTGCCTTGATAACAAAAGTACCGCCAACCTCGTCGTCAAACGCTTCTTTGTAAAAATCCATTACATCCATAGGAGCGGTATCATCGCACACGAGATAGCTCATACCATGTGTTGATTGAGGGATAAAGATGTATTTTCCGCCGTTTACAGTGAGCCACTCGCTGACACCGATAGTGTTTGTGGTTGAGCCGTTTTTGATGAGCTGGACACCAATAGCGAATTTCTCGCCTGTGATTTCAAAATCGGTTGTGTCAACACTTATGTATCCCTGATAATCCACAACACCGTTGCCGATTTCTTCCCAGCGTGCTTGAGAGCTGACAGGTGTGTGGTCAGCATTGAGCGGTACGTTGAAAATACGATATTCGCTTCCTTGAGATGTTGTTTCAAAGTTAACTTTTTCAACAATGTCAAAGTCTTGCTGAGCATCAAAAATATTGATGTATGTTATAGTGTTGAAATTATCGATGTATTCAAATTCGTATGTAGCACCGTCAACTTCGTTCTGATACAAAGTCTTTCTGCTGCTATATGGCTGAGCATCTGTGAAAGCGTAGCTGTGACCAAATTTAGTGTCGAAAATATAGAGGTCTTCGTATGAAATCCAGAAGTAACCAGCATCGCCCCAGCTGTCACCCCAGCTGTTTTTGCACAACCATGCGCCATCGTTTTCAGGTCTTGCACTTTCTCTGAAGTTATTCTTACTGAAGTTGTCATCCCAACCAACAATGCTGATGCAGTGTCCGTTGAGCTGGCCTGTTGTAAGACCTTCTATGTTGTAGTAATAAGCGTAGGTTTCAGGGTTGTAGTAGTTATCATCAACGTGATAGTTACCAACAACAGCACCATAATTGTATACAGCGGTTTTAACTGTCTCGACATTTTTTGTGTCGAGGTAGATGATCGAGTTAACGCTGAATTGTTTTTTTGTGCTGGTGTCAAGCAGTGAAAAGTTACTGAGCGCAGTTGAAGCAGGGTAGTCGCTGTTAAGTCGTGGTCCTTGCCACGATGAAAAATATCCGAGCGAAATATACGAGTATCCGCCTGAGTAGTATTCTCTTATCCAACCTGTGTTATCACTGCGCTTTGTGCCCCAGTGATTCATATGTGCAGGTGAGAAATCGCTTACAGCGTAGCAGTTTTTTATAAGGTAGCTTTCCAACGATGCCGCAGAGCCGTAAGCCCAGCAAGTGTTGTAAAGCTGATTTTTGACGCCTGTTGTGTAGCCTAGCTCTTTTGAACTGTATGATGACGGAAGCGGTGTGTCGGCTGACAGCTTTGTTCCGCTGACGTCAAAATCACCAGCAAGCAGAGATACATCTGCGTGTGCTCTTACGGGTACATTGTCAATGTTTGCACCAAAGGCGGTTGCTGATGAAGAAAACGCAATCACACCTGCCATAATAACCGGTACCAGTTTTGTAAATAATTTCATAAAATCCACCTGTATATATGTTGATATTTGTACACACTAATACAAGTGTATTATATCAAAAAAAATGTGATTGTAAATACCGAAAAGTATTTATTAAGCTGTGTTTCGGAGGAATTTATGGAACTGAGAACAGATCTGGCGCTTGAAGCGAGAGAACTTGCAGGTGAAAACGTACAGGGTGTGGATTATACCATCACCAAAAAAGACGAAATTGAAATTGAAAAAATGGTGATTAAAACAAAGCGTGCAGGGCAATTGCTCAAAAAGCCTGTGGGAACATATATCACAATCGAGTTGCCACCGCTGACGGATAATTTTGAGGAAACAGACAAGCGGCTTGTTGCGATTGGAGAAGAGATACGTTCGCTTTTGCCGGTTAACGGACTGGTACTTGTAGCAGGACTTGGTAATATAGACATAACTCCTGATGCGTTGGGTCCAAAAACAGCAAACTCTGTTCTTGCTACACGACATATTTCGGGGGAGATAGCAAAAAGCACTGGTCTTGATAAATTGCGACCTGTAGCTGTGCTGAAAACAGGGGTGACAGGTCAGACCGGTATTGAAACCGGAGAGCATCTGCTCAGTGTCGTCAAGCGTATCAGACCAAGCGCAGTTATCGTTATTGATGCGCTCGCATCAAGACGACTTGAGCGTCTTGGTTGTACTTTACAGATTTCTAATACGGGCATTTCACCCGGTGCTGGAGTACAGAATCATCGTACAAAGATTAACGAGGAGTCGATGGGAGTGCCTGTGATTGCGCTTGGTGTGCCTACTGTTGTTGATGCAGTAACGCTTGCTACAGATTTGTTGAGTCTTGATTTTGAGAGCGACTGTGTGTCTGTGAAAAACAAGGTTTCACCAAAGGGCAGGGCGATGGTTGTAACTCCAAAAGAAATCGACCTGCTTGTTGACAGAGCCGCAAAGCTTATATCTCTTGCTATCAATTTCGCTTTACAACGCGACTTCGATTTAGCTGACCTTGTCGCACTTCTATGAGAATATATTACTACCGTTTTGCATAAATATCTGTAAACGGTGGTGGTATGATGAATTTTACACAAAAGCTCAGACGGGTGATGTGTGTGTCGATATCGGTTTGTGTGGTGTTTGTGGCGTTGTTCTGTGTTACTAAAAGAGCTGCACAGGTGTTGAGCCTTGAATCAGATGCAGCGGTGATGTCGGTTTTTCTGACAATGCCAAATGGTGAGCTTGAACAAAGAGGAAATACTCAGAAATCTCAATATAAGCTGAAAAAATCACACAATAAATCCGAGCCTGCCAAAAAGGAGGAAAAACCGAGCGTTCCAACTTTCGACGCTGATACAGTGATGTATGATGTCAAAGAAATAGATCTTAGCTCCGACAAAAAAATATATGACAACATTGCGCTTAATAACAAAACCTCGTACACAGTAGAACCCGAAAAACTGCTCGCAGATGGACTGCCGTTTGAGCTTTCTGATACAAGGCAGGTACAGGTTCTGATTGTGCATACCCATACATGCGAGAGTTATATGGAGTGGGACGATGGCACCTATCCCGAAAATTTTTATCCGCGTACAACAGATAATAACAAGAATATTTATGCTGTGGGAGAAGCTATTTCAAAGAGTCTTAAATCAAATGGGATATCTGTTGTACACGCTGATGAACAGCACGACCATCCGTCGTATGACGGAGCGTATGATAGAAGCTATGACACTATCCAGAAGTACATTGATAAGTATCCATCAATCAAGGTGGTGCTTGATATCCACCGCGATTCTATGACACAAGAGGATATGACCAGACTCAAGCCTACTTTTACCTACAATGGACAAAAAGCGGCTCAGATTATGATTATGACAGGTCACGACAGCTCATATTCGTATTTTCCTATGTGGGAAGATAACTTGAAATTTGCGTTGTTGTTGCAGAATACCTGTGAATCAATGTACAGCGGCATGACACGTCCGCTCAACTTCGGTGATTTTACATATAATATGAATGTGAATTCAGGTTCTTTGCTCATAGAGGTAGGAACAGACGCGAATACTCTCGACGAGGCGGTTTTGTCGGGAGAATTACTTGGAAATGCTTTGTCACGAGTATTGCAAAACTCATAAAACTCTGTTATACTGTAGAATAGGATAATTTTGTAACAAGGTTACGGTATAATAAAGGTGGAAAATATGAGGAAGACAAAACTGATACCTGCTTTTATTTCTTTAATTGCTGTAATATTAATTATGTTCACGGTTACGCTGACTGCTTTTGCGACAGATATCACTGACCATGAGCATCCTGAGCATTATGTAGAAGATGTGACTGAGGGTTATGAACCGGAAATACAGCCTGAGACTGAGTCGGTGACAGAACCTGAACCTGAGACTCAGCCTGAAACTGAGCCAGAGCCTACAGAAGCTGAACCTACTGAAGTTCAGACAGAGGAAGAGACTACACGGGTCGATGAGCTCCCGACCGTCAGTGAAAGCGAAGTAGCTATTCCAACTACTGCAAAACTTCCTGATATTGAAGTGAGTGATACTTCATTACTTGGTGGAGTTATCGCGTGGTTGTGTGTCGCTCTTGGTATCGCGGTTATCGCGGGAGTGCTTGTCAGCCAGCGTACACGACAGGTAGGGTCAAACAGCTCTCAATCTAATCGCAGAAGGTAAAATATGAAAATCGGTAATGTTAATATCGATGGCTATGCGGCACTTGCTCCGATGGCAGGAGTTGCTGATAAAGCTTTTCGTGAGCTTTGTATGGAGTTTGGTGCGTGCTACTGTGTGTCTGAAATGGTGTCATCAAAGGGTATTTCGTACAACAGCGAAAAATCAGCGGCATTGATGGAGCTTTCTCCTGAAGAGCATCCGTGTGCGGTGCAGATTTTTGGAAATGAGCCCCAGACTATGGCTCAGGCGGCACAGTTTGCACTGAGGTACAAGCCGGAGATAATTGATATAAATATGGGGTGTCCTGCTCCGAAAATCAGCTCAAATGGCGCTGGGTCTGCGCTGATGAAAGACCCTGCACTTTGTGGTGAAATTGTAAAAGAAGTTGTGAAAGCCGTGGATATTCCCGTTACGGTGAAAATTCGCAAAGGTTTTGATGATGACAACGTAAACGCTGTTGAGGTTGCGCTTATTTGTGAGAAAAACGGAGCGTCGGCTGTGACGGTTCACGGCAGAACACGTGCTCAGTTTTATTCGGGTAAGGTCGACCTCGATATTATAAAAGACGTGAAAGAAGCGCTCGCGATTCCGGTTATAGGAAACGGCGACATTGTTTGTGCCGATGATGCAAAGCGTATGTATGATTACACAAAATGCGACCTTGTCATGGTTGGACGCGGGTCACTCGGAAATCCGTTTGTGTTTGACGAAATCAACGCGTATTTCAAAGGGGAGAGCTTTACGCCTCCTACGTTTGACCAAAAGATGCGCGTTATGAAAAAACACATCGAAAATCTTTCAAAAAACAAGGGTGAGTATGTCGGAATGAAAGAAGCGCGCGCTCATATTCCGCACTATCTAAAAGGATTTTCAGGAGCTGCAAAATTGCGCAATGATGCGTGCAGAGTATCGACGTTATCTGACCTTTACGCTCTTATTGAAAAGGCTAAAAGGACAGTAATATAAATTAATAAAACACAGCATAAGCTGGAAGATAAAGGGGAATTCAAATGTATAAGGATGTTATTGATTCAATCGGTTTTGTTGGTGGCTACGGTAAAGAAGTAGCTGACGCAATGTCTATGGAACTCAAAAGACAGAGACAGAACATTGAGCTTATTGCAAGTGAGAACATCGTTTCTCCTGCTGTAATGGCAGCTATGGGTTCAGTGCTTACAAACAAATATGCTGAGGGTTATCCAGGTAAGCGTTACTACGGCGGTTGCTACGCTGTTGACGTTGTTGAAGAAATTGCAAGAAAGCGCGCTTGTGAGCTTTTTGGTGCTGACCACGCTAACGTTCAGCCACACTCAGGTGCTCAGGCTAATATGACTGTATATTTTGCTATGCTTGAGCTTGGCGACACAGTTATGGGTATGAACCTTTCAGAGGGCGGCCACTTAACACATGGCTCACCTGTTAATATGTCAGGCAAGTATTTCAACTTCGTATCATACGGTGTTGACCCTGTTACACACAGAATTGACTATGATAAGGTTCTTGAACTTGCAAAAGAGTGCAAGCCTAAGATGATTGTTTGCGGTGCTTCTGCATATCCTAGAGCAATCGACTTTGCTAAGTTCAGAGAAATCGCTGACGAGGTTGGCGCTTACTTGATGGTAGATATGGCTCACATCGCAGGTCTTGTTGCTGCAGGTGTACATCAGAATCCGGTTCCATACGCTGACTTTGTTACTACAACAACTCACAAGACTTTAAGAGGTCCTCGTGGTGGTCTTGTTCTTTGCAAGGAAGAGTACGCAAAGGCTATCGATAAAGCAGTGTTCCCTGGTACACAGGGTGGTCCTCTGATGCACATTATTGCTGCTAAGGCTGTTTGCTTTGGTGAGGCATTAAAACCTGAGTTTAAGGCTTATGGCGAGCAGATTGTAAAGAACTGTGCTGCACTTGCAGAAGGTCTTATCAAGCGTGGACATACTCTCATCAGTGGTGGTACAGACAACCACGTTATGCTTCTCGATTTAAGAAATGAGGGTATTACAGGTAAGGAACTCGAAGCAAGACTTGACGAGTGCTACATCACATTAAACAAGAACACAATTCCACAGGAGCCTTTAAGCCCATTCGTTACATCAGGCGTAAGAATTGGTACAGCAGCTGCTACAACCCGTGGTTTCAAAGAGGATGACATGGATGTTATCGCTGAGTGTATCTCTCTTGTTATAAAAGACTTTGAGGGTAACGCTGAGAAGGTAAGAGCTATGGTAACTGAGCTTTGTGCTAAATATCCTCTTTACGAATAATCGATAATAATTCTTAAAAGGAATAAAACGATGTCATCACCTCTTGCTGACAGACTGCGTCCGCAGTCGCTCGACGATATTGTTGGACAGAAGCACTTGCTTGGTCCGACAAAACCGCTTCGACGAATTATCGAAAGCGGTAGAATCCCAAATTTAATATTTTACGGACCATCGGGTGTCGGCAAGACAACTCTTGCGACTTATATCGCAAAGGTGACTAACCGAAAGTTCAAAAAGCTCAACGGCACTACTGCCTCTACTGCTGATATCAAGGATATCTTTGCATCCCTTGATACATTTGAGGGGATAAACGGAATTCTGCTCTATCTTGACGAGATTCAGTATCTCAACAAAAAGCAACAGCAGACGCTTCTTGAGTACATTGAAAACGGTAAGATTACGCTGATTGCGTCCACTACTGAGAATCCGTACTTCTATGTTTACAATGCGATTTTGTCTCGAAGTACAGTTTTTGAATTCAAATCAGTTGATAAGGATGAAGTGAAAAAAGCTGTGCTCAGAGCTTATCGTATTATCGGTGAAGAAATGGGCAAGGAGATTGAGGTGTCTGACAAGGCGGTTGAACACATCTCGTTTGCTTGTGGCGGTGATGTCAGAAAATCACTAAACGCTGTTGAACTTTCAGTTCTTTCTGCTGATACTTGCGGCGAAAAAATCGTTGTATCGGACGAAGCGGTGCTTGACCTTACACAGAAAAGTGCTAATCGATACGACCGCGATGGCGATGAGCACTATGATATTGTGTCGGCTTATCAGAAAAGTATGCGCGGCTCGGATGTTGATGCTGCGTTGCACTATCTCGCCAGATTGCTTGAAGCAGGCGACATAATGAGTGCGTGCAGAAGACTTCTTGTGTGTGCTTGTGAGGATGTCGGACTTGCATATCCTCAGATTATGCCAATCGTCAAATCGTGTGTAGACATTGCACTTCAGGTCGGATTGCCAGAGGCAAGACTTCCGCTTGCTGATGCTGTGATTATGGTAGCGCTTGCGCCAAAATCGAACTCTGGTCACGATGCGATAAATGCTGCTATGGCTGATGTGAAAGCAGGCAAAGGCGGACCGATACCGCGACAGCTACAGAATATGCACTATGACGGAGAAGATAATCAGAATAAAGGGCAACACTATATTTATCCTCACGATTATCCTAACCACTACACATATCAGCAGTATTTGCCTGATGCGCTGAAAGATGCAAAATACTATCACTTTGGTGATAATAAAGTTGAACAGGCATACAAAGCGTACTGGGATAAAATTAAATAAAGTTAAGACAGTCAATCCGTTTTCGGGTTGACTGTTTTTGTGAAAAAATACAGCAAAAATAAGCCAGGATAAAAAACGGATATAATATCGCTGTTTTTTATCCTGGTTGTAAAAATTGTTTATTTTTCTACTTATATATTATATAATTGTTGTGTAAAATATGCTATTATGTGCAAAATGTACAAGCTGGATTTGTGTATTTTGTGCATAACTTATTCTCGTTGGCTGTAATATACAAAACCGATATGAGTATTTTATGAAAGTTTCATAGAATTATTTTTGCGTGCGGTTGATGATGTTTTTGTCTGACTACGGATAGGTTGATAGTGTCATTTTAACTTTTAAGGAGGTTTTTTTATGAGAATCAAAAAACACACGTTAAAGTGTGTGATCAGTCTGTTGATGACAGTCGTTCTGCTGTGCAGTATGGTTGTAGCGACTGCTGCTGTTGGTGCTGACAAAGATGTCGCTTCTACAGGCGTCAACGCTACTGTGTTCTTTAAGAATACAGGTAACTGGTCCACAGTTAACGCTTACGTTTGGGTACAGGGTACCTCAACATCAGTTCAGGCATGGCCTGGTCAGGCTATGACATTGCTTGAAGATAATGTGTATATGTACGATGTTACAGGCGACTACAATATGATCATCTTCAACAATGGTTCAGGTACACAGACTGCTGACCTTTCTATTCCTGGTGATGGCTATATTTTCGACTTTGCAAGCGGCGAGTGGAGTTCTTATGTGATTCCACCTCGTCCTACAACAGATGATCCAACCGATACACCAACAGTAAACCCAACAACACCTGTTGGAGATGTTACTGTGTTCTGTGAGGATTCAGCAGGTTGGGGCTCAGTCTATGTCTATATGTGGTCAGGTTCAGGTTCATCCAGCAACGCAAGCTGGCCTGGTGAAAAGATGACACAGATTGAGGATAATATCTGGCAGTACAATGCTAGTCAGGCATGGGACAATGTTATCTTTAACAATGGTTCAGGCACACAGACTGGTGACCTTAAGTTCCCTGGTACAGGTTATATTTATAATAATACAACTAACCAGTGGAAAATCTTCGATTTATCTGATGTAAGAGTAAAGGAGTTCGGCTCTGACGCAAAGAGTCCACAATACAAGGGCACAGATATCACCCTCACAACAGAAGCTACTTCAACAAATGGCGCTGTATTCTACAAGTTCAGCGTAACACTCAACGGAAAAACAACTGTTCTTGCCGATTTCAGTTCAAACAACACTTGTGTATGGACACCAACTGTTGCAGGCACATACACTGTAGTTTATGATTACAGAGATGTTAACGGTGTTGAAAACCAGAGAACAGCTACATTTGAAATCAATGATGACTCAGGTGTTGAGGCACCTATCTTAAAGGGTATCTCTCCAAAGCCTGGTCAGGTTAAGACTGGCTCACCTATCACATTCAATGTGAATGCTGCAGGCGGCAAAGTGGGCACAAATCTTCTTTTCTACAAGTACACTGTAAAAGATGCTAATGGTGTTGTTCTGAATGTTCCATATTATACAAAGAATGCAACCTACAGCTATACACCTTCAACTGCAGGTACTTTCACAGTTACAGTTACTGTACAGAACGCAATAAATGACCATCATGAGCGCACATTCACATACGTTAGTGGCAACGATGGTCCGACAACACCGACAACTCCTCCACCAACATCTATTGGCGGATACTTAAAGGGTGACAGTGACGCAGACGGTGATGTTAACATTCTTGACGTAACACTCATTCAGCTCCACCTTGCTCAGTTTGAAACTGATATCAATCTTGAGAACGCTGACGCTGACTTGAATGGCGAGGTTAGCATTCTGGATGCAACTGCAATTCAGCTGTATCTTGCACAGCTGGATCCAAACTGGTAAAAAGGGGGTAACGTAAATGAATACAATTAAAAGAATTGCGGCTGTTGTGCTTGCGGTTATGATTATCGTATCCGTTGCGGTTATCTCTGCTACTGCAACACAGACAGACGTTGCTGAAACTTCAGCAAATGGAATTACAATCCACGTTGAATCAACAAACGGTGTTCCATACGTTTACTACTGGAACGCTTTACCAAATGACCTTGAAACAGCTTATCCGGGCGTTGCTATGACAAAAGAGCCTGAATTAGAGGGTGGCAACTGGTATACATACAAGTTCCCGAATACTGAGAAAATCAACCTTCTCTTCACTGACGGTTCAAAAACTCTTGATGGTCAGATTTCTGATGAAACATCACGTACAACAGGTGAGTGGTGGTACTCTGACGGCAGATGGAAGAGCAGCAACTACTACATCAAGCCTGACTATGAGTACACAGATATGCGTGAGGATACAATCTACTTTGTAATCACAACACGTTTCTACGATGGTGACACAGGCAACAACATCCACTGCTGGGACGACCAGAAGGCTAACAACCCTGACTCTGACCCTGCATGGCGTGGTGATTTCAAGGGTCTTGCTGACAAGCTCGATTACATCAAGGCTCTCGGTTTCTCAGCTATCTGGATTACTCCAGTAGTAGAAAACGCATCAGGCTACGACTACCACGGCTACCACGCAATGGACTTTGCGAAAGTAGACGTTCGTTATGAGAGCTCTGACTATACATACGAAGACTTCATTGAGGAAGCTCACGAAAAGGGCATCAAGATTATCCAGGACGTTGTATGGCAGCACACAGGTAACTTCGGTGAGAACTACCTTGCTCCACTCTTCACAAAAGAGTATGACGACTATCAGGATCTTGCTGAAATCGAGAAGTGTATGGTTCCTACAAAGACACTTCTTGACTACAACAATGTTTCAACTCCTGCTGAGTACTATGCTTTAAAACCACAGCAGCAGTACGATTCAAGACTCAACCTGATGAAGAACACATCTTCAGCAGCAGGTGCTAACAACTCAACAGGTTCTCATCCAAGCTCAGTTGACTATGGTATGGATAAGGTTTCTACAGACCCTGTATGTAATGCTCACAACTCCTACCACCGAGGTTACTTCCAGAGCCTTAACTGGGACGACTGGACCTGTAAGTATTGTCAGATCGCAGGCGACTGTGTTGACCTCAACACAGAGAACCCTGCTGTTGCTAAGTACATCGTAGACGCTTATTCAAACTACATTGATATGGGCGTTGACGCATTCCGTGTTGATACTGTAAGACACATCTCAAGACTTTCTCTTAACATGATGTACAACGATCAGCTCAACAGCTATGCTAAGAAGGTTGGTAACGACAAGTTCTATATGTTCGGCGAAATCTGTTGCCGTTATTCACAGGTATGGTATCGTGACCACGCTTGTGAGTCTGCTCAGTTCTACACATGGGATGAAACAGATCCTTCATACAAGAACAGCTGGAACTTTGATGTGAACGCTACTGCAGAGCAGATCAATGATAATATGAACCTTACATTTGATCACTACAAGCAGTACGACGATGTTTCTAACCAGCCAAAATCTGACAACGCATTCCTTAACGGTATCTCATACCACACACCTGATTACTCAAAGAGCTCAGGTATGGGCGCTATCGACTTCCAGATGCACTGGTGCTTCGATGATGCTTCTGGTGCATTCAACGTTGGTAAGGCTTCTGACCAGTATTACAACGACTCTACATGGAACGTTGTTTACGTTGACTCTCATGACTATGCTCCTGACCGTGGCCAGGCTAACAGATTTGCTGGTGGTACACAGACATGGGCAGAGAACCTCAACCTTATGTACACATTCCGTGGTATCCCATGTCTCTACTACGGTTCTGAGATTGAGTTCCAGAAGGGCGTTGTTATCGACGTTGGTCCTAACAAGCCACTTGCTCAGACAGGTCGTGCATACTTCGGTGAAAACATCGAAGGTACAGTTACTGCTACTGACTTCAGTGAGTACACAGCATCAGGTAAGGTTGCTGAGACTCTTAACAACCCACTTGCTAAGCACATCCAGAAGCTCAACGCTATCAGACGTGCTATCCCAGCTCTCCAGAAGGGTCAGTACACAGTTTCTTCAAACTATGTATCTGGTAATATGGCATACATCAAGAGATACACAAATGCTGATGAAGGTATTGACTCTCTTGCACTTGTAGCTGTTACAAGCGGCGCTACATTCAAGAACATTCCTAACGGCAAGTATATCGACGCTGTTTCAGGTGATGTTAAGAACGTAACAGACGGTACACTTACAGCTAGCGTATCCGGTAAGGGTGATATGGCTGTTTACGTATGTTGCGCATCAGGATTCACAGGCATCACAGGTGCTGTTGGTCCTACAGGTCAGACATATCTGAAGTAATATAATAGTAAATTCACTTATTTTTGAGTGACGCTGAAATCCCCGATGGAAACATCGGGGATTTTGTTTTAGGCGTTTAAAGAGAATAAACTCAACACTGATAATTTACATAACAACAAGTGCTGTCAAGTTGTGTATATTGTCTATTGAAAATAACAACAGTATTATGGTAATATTAAAGAGTATGTGGATTTACTTTTTATCACAAAATCGGGTGAATTTATGAGCTTAGTAGAATTTAAAGATGTTTACAAACAATACAGAATGGGCGAGGTTACAATCAACGCTGTTGATGGGATTTCGTTTAATATTGAAGAGGGTGAGTTTGCGGTTGTTGTAGGCTCTTCCGGCGCGGGAAAAACAACTGTCCTCAACATACTCGGTGGTATGGACAGTGCAACAAAAGGCGAAGTTGTTGTTGCTGGCAGAGATATTTCACAACTTTCTGACAGAGAACTCATCAAATACAGACGCTTTGATATCGGC
>JAZSHE010000083.1:0-3562 GCA_045533085.1 Ruminococcus sp. | reverse complement strand
ATTCTGCTATTTTGCTAAGAGTGTATTAACAGACATTACAAAAACTATTGAATATATAAAACAGAAAAAATGACATAAAAAATCGCGATGTCAGGTTCTGTTCTTGTTGCGTGGCACAACATAAAATAAAAAAAGTCACCTTTGTCGATAGACAAACGTGACTTTTTGTTGTGAAAGAGCGTCTAAAAGTAGCGTAAGTAGGGGTAAAGATAAAGTGAAAAGGTGCGTGAAATTAAAATTTATACAAATAGAAATTCCAAACACAATTGATTTTCTCGTCGGCGGCAAACTCATACTGCACATCACCGATCTTAACTGTGTATACCGGGATGTCGTATGTTAAGTCACTTACCCGGATTCGTTGCTTTGTATCCAACCATCTGTAAGCGAAAATATTAACACCGAACAGCTGTGTGTTACCATCGATGCCTGTGGTTTCCAACTGCCAGCTCTTACTTTTCCACATTTTCATTTCGCGTTCCCCTTTGCGGTGTTGATGGAGGAGATAAGCATAACGCGAATACTTGTGCAAGCAGAGTCAAATGATTTATACTCCGCTTCGGTTATGTAATTTGTTTTGAAAAGCAGTTCGAGCCAGTAACCAGTTTCATTTGCTTCCTTAAGTGCAATTTGCAGTTTCGCAATAAAGTCGGCTTTTCCGTGGGCATATTGTGCTTCACGGATATTTGCACCGATGGATGTACCGCTTCTTCCGATTTGGTTGGAAATGATGGACTCGCGTCTTTCTTTTAGATACTTAACAAGGTTAATGATGGATACTGCGAAATCCATAGACTGTGTTCTTAATTTGCTTTCAGATATAATGACACCTCCAATTCAAGTGTAATATATCATAAACGTGATTAATTTACAACATTAAGTGAAGCTTGGCTTTGCCAAGTGAAGTTATGCCGTTGGCATAGTGAAGCATTGTGCTTCTCACAATGTGAAGTTAAGTGTGCAACTCACGTTCGCAGGCACTTCACGATGCGTAGCATCACTTCACGCACCGAAGGTGTGCTTACCGTGCCGCAAGGCACACTTAGTTCGAAAAAAGAGCCTTTTGTCAGTAGACAAAAGACTCTTTTTTCGTGGTGCCGGTGACCGGACTTGAACCGGTACGATCGCAATGATCGAGGGATTTTAAGTCCCTTGTGTCTGCCTATTCCACCACACCGGCGGTTAAAATTTAGCGACCCCTGCTGTTGCAGGGGTCGTAGTGGTGACCCGGACGGGAATCGAACCCGTGTTACCGCCGTGAAAGGGCGGTGTCTTGACCGCTTGACCACCGGGCCATGTGGTAGCGGAAATAGGACTTGAACCTACGACACTTCGGGTATGAACCGAATGCTCTAGCCAACTGAGCTATTCCGCCACATGTGCTAAACAAATTAGCAAGAACGATTATATTATATCTTTTTGCTTTTGTCAAGTTTTTTACTTATACTTTTTCCTAAAAAGTTTTAAAATATGCAAAAAAGCGCAAGTTTTTTGAAATTTTCTCGAAAAACTTACTAATAATTGAAAAAATAAATTTAATAAGCTATAATAAAATTCATAAATATATTTGCGGAGGGGTACAAATGTTTAAAAGAATTTTATCTTTGTTTATGGTTTTGTGTTGTGTCGTGAGCCTGGCTGCTTGTGGAACACAGGACAATTCTTCAGAAAACAACACAGATGTTGCTACTGTTGATGAAGCTACTGTTGATGAGGTTGTCAACGAAGAAACCATAGAAGAAACCATAAAGGAAACACAAGCAAAAAAGGATAAAAAAGACGCTGAAAAAGAAACACAGGCTGAAACAGAAAGCGAAGAAGAACTCGAAGAAGAAGTTGTATTCGAAGAAGTAGAGCTTGATACCAGATGCAAGCACACTTGGAGACAGGCTGATTGCGAGAATCCTAAAACCTGCTCTAAATGTGACGGCACTGAGGGAAAACCTCTGGGTCACAGTTATAAAGACGCAACCTGTACTCAGGCTAAGAGATGTGAAAATTGCGGTAAAACTGTCGGAAGAAGTTTGGGCCACACATGGAAAAATGCTACCTGCACAACTCCAAAGACCTGTTACAGCTGCAACGCTACTCAGGGCAGAGCGAATGGTCACGATTGGTGTGATGCAACATGTACAGAGCCTAAGTGGTGTTATGTGTGCAAAGAAGAATCAGGCAGAGCTCTCGGTCACGACTGGGAGGATGCTACATGTACTTCTCCTGAAAGATGTTCCCGTTGTTATGAATCAACCGGCTATTACCTCAGACACAGAGTTTATAGCAACGGAACTTGTGGCTCCTGTGGTAGATATTTTAACGTCACAATGGACCTTTGCCCTAACAACTACAACTCAACCACAGTTTACGGCGGTGTTAAGTTCACAACAGATTATCTGCCTGTTTCGCGCCCTGATGAACTGATAATTTATAACTCATCAGGTCGTGCGGTTGTACGATATAGAAATATCAACGAGTTCAGCTTTAATATGATTTCTCTCGATCCGGGTGAATACGAAGTTGAATTCTGCTATATTGACAACTATAACAACGGCGTGTATTCTGCGTCGAGATACTATAATTATCTCACAGTAGAATAAACACAGTACAACAAGGGTATCCGCTTATTACGGATGCCCTTTTTCTTTTATATCATTTATGGTCAAAAAATCAGGAATATATTCGGATAGCTAAACCGTACTTCTCTATGTGTTGCAGATTTTATATGCTTGTGGTATAATACCACGAATGGGAGGGGTAGATATGAATTGTCCTAATTGCGGTGGATTGCTCAATCTTGAAAAAAGGTACTGTGAGTTCTGTGACACCACATTTACTGAGGCTGAGCTTGGACTTAACAAAAATGTTGATAAAAAACCACAGGAAGAAAAGTCAGCACAGCCGGAGAAAGAAAAGACCAAGACCGAGAAAATGCAGGAAGAGCTCAAAAAAGAGCGTGAAAACCGTAAAGATACATCGTCAGACTCAGACATCAAGAACGCGATGACAGGTGCTGCTGTTATGGGTATCTTGTCGATGTTCTCAGGGGTGAGAATGTTTTTCAGAAACCTGAAGAGAACAGTCTGTCTTATACTTTTGATTGCGCTTGAAGCGTACTTTGCATTTGTGATGATAAGTGGCCAGATAACTGAGATGTTAACAGGTGAGCTTGAGGGTTTTGTGGCTGTCAATATTGTTATTTTGGTCAACGCGTTGCTTGCGGGTATTATCAGCCGAATCGGTTACATCAGAGCGGGTACTGCTATAACTGCTGTTATGAATTTTCTCGCGGTTGTGTGGGTGTTTATTTATCCGCTGATTCAGACTAACTTTGCTTCACAGACACCTCAGAGCGTTGCTATTTTAGCTGTTATCGAGATGGCTGTGCTTGCGCTGAGTGTGGTGCTTTCTCACCTTGTTTACAGAAGATATTGATTTTACTAATATATATCCATGTGCCGACAGATGCTATCGTGTCTGTCGGTTTAGTTTTTGATATTATCGCACTACAAAAAGTCCTGACACTTTTGCAGAGAAAATAGCAGAAATCGTAAATAAAAAGCTGTTG
>JAZSHE010000021.1:0-1649 GCA_045533085.1 Ruminococcus sp. | reverse complement strand
TTATTGAACCTCTGCCTGTACGATAAACCTCACGGATACTCTCTTCGTTATAGATAATCTGCGCTCCGCCTGAAAAATCAGGAGCTGGTAAAGTTGATAAAATATCGTGGTCATTATCTCTTATGAGAGCTGCCGTTGTTTCGCAAATCTCTCGAAGGTTAAACGAACAGATATTGGAAGCCATACCAACAGCGATACCTGTGTTTGCATTAACAAGTACTGACGGATAACTCGCAGGGAGAAGCACAGGCTCTTTCTGGGTATTATCGTAGTTATCGGCAAAGTCTACTGTATCCTTGTCGATATCCTTGAAAAGCTCATTACACAACGGGTCAAGCTTTGCCTCAGTATATCGAGAAGCCGCCCACGCCATATCACGAGAATAAAATTTACCAAAGTTACCCTTTGAATCGACGTATGGGTGGAGAAGAGCTTCATAACCACGGGATAAACGAACCATTGTATCGTAAATTGCCGCGTCACCATGAGGGTTAAGTTTCATTGTCGCACCGACGATGTTAGCTGACTTGGTTCTAGCACCGCTTAACAAACCCATTTTGTACATTGTGTAAAGGAGTTTTCTGTGGGACGGCTTAAAACCATCGATCTCCGGAATTGCTCGTGACATAATTACGCTCATCGCATAAGGCATATAGTTTGTTTCGATAGTTTGCGCAATTTTCTGTTCAACTACATCACCCGCACCAGCGATGACACCATTTGTCATCTGCTTTACGGGCATTGTTTTATCTTTCTTTTTTCTAGCCATATATATTCACCTTATAGTTTTTAGCTTACATCAAGGTTGTCGGTGTAGTCAGCACCGTTTTCAACGATGAAGTCCTTTCTGCCCTGAAGATTGTCGCCAAGAAGAATATCAAAAATCTCTGCTGTTTTTTCAGCATCATCAGGCAGAACTTTGATGAGTCTGCGTGTTGCAGGATTCATAGTTGTTAGACTCATCATATCAGGTTCGTTTTCACCAAGATCTTTGCTTCGCTGAACGGTAAATTTCTTGTTACCGATTTCAGCGATGTATTGTTCTTTTTCTGCCTCAGTATATGCAAAGTAAACCTTGTCCCCTGCTGTGATTTCGTACAGCGGTGATTCTGCGATAAACACCTTGCCCGCTTCAATCAAATCAGGAGTGAGTCTGTATATCATAGTAAGTAAGAGTGTACGAATCTGGAATCCATCGACATCGGCATCAGTACAGAAGATAACCTTTGACCAACGTAGGTTGTTGATATCAAAACTGCTGATATCCTTGTTTGACTTTGACTTAACCTGAACACCACAACCAAGAACTTTGATTAAGTCTGTAATGATTTCGGATTTAAAAATACGATTATAGTCTGCTTTTAGGCAGTTGAGAATTTTACCACGGATTGGGATAATAGCCTGAAAATCAGGGTTGCGCGCCTGTTTACAGGCACCAAGAGCTGAGTCACCCTCCACGATAAACAGTTCGCGTTCGTTGACATCTTTGCTTCTGCAATCGACAAATTTTGCAACACGGCTGGTCATATCCATATTTGCAGTAAGGTTTTTCTTGATACGAACTCGTGTTTTTTCGGCATCTTCACGGGAGCGTTTGTTGATTAGAACCTGAGCCGCAATTTTGTCAGCTTCGAGTGGATTTTCAATAA
>JAZSHE010000173.1:0-5144 GCA_045533085.1 Ruminococcus sp. | reverse complement strand
AGCCATAATACACCTCTTAAACTATCTTATCGCCGAGCGGTTTGCCGCCAAGCAGATGAAAGTGCAGGTGCATAACTGTCTGACCAGCAATCTCCTTGCAGTTGTTGATGATACGATAGCCATCAAGTTTCAGCTCTTTTGCAATCACTGGAATTTTTGAAAAAATATGACCAACAACATCACAGTTGGTGTCATCGATTTCATCAGCACATGCGATATGCTGTTTTGGAATAACAAGCACGTGCGTAGGTGCCTGTGGTGACAAATCGTGGATAGCGATAATCTTGTCATCTTCATATACTTTATTTGATGGAATTTCACCATTTATGATTTTGCAAAAAATACAGCTCATAATATACCTCCGAGCAAAAATATTATACCCTTATTTTATACGTTATCACACACTTCGTCAATAGCTGACAAACAAAAACAGGCGGTGAAATATCACCGCCTGCGCTCATTATTATTTATCTATATCTGCGACGCGACTGACGCTTTTTGCGTGAACTTCTGCTTTTTAACATAAGAAAGACAACACACAGAACCAAAACAGCGATTATTGTTACCACAAAAATATGATTACGGATATAATTTGTAATTCCATAAAAGAAATATTTCACAGGATTACGCTTAATATCCTCAACCGCGACAAGGTTTGTAGTATCAACGAGTTCTCCGTCATAATAAACAGATACAGTACCGAGCACCTGATTCTTTTCGACAGGAGCTCCTACGCTATCGTCGAGCTTAACTTCTGTTGTGATTATAGATTTGTCAAAACCCTTCTGCAAAAGTGTGACGATATCTTCCTGAGGACAGACGCTGACGTTCTTTTCTCCTACACCATAAAGCACATCAACAGAGCCCACAATTTCTGTTTTTGAGAGGATATTTTCAAAGTGGATATTTTCAAACATCCATTCATACAGAGCCTTTGAATCAATCATCGCATAGTTTACATCCTCGGCGTATGAATACGGAGAGCCGAGAGCTACACAAAGATAATCATATCCGTCTTTTGTAGCTGTTGACACAAGACATTTGCCAGCCTCGTCTGTATAACCTGTTTTCACACCGTTAGCGTACTCGTAGTAATACTCAGGACGAGTAGGGTCGATAAGATAGTTTGTTGTCTTCAGCTGTTCGCTCATACCAGGCACCGAATATCTGGAAGATGCACAAATCTCCTTGAAATAAGGCTTTTGCATCGCATATTTCGCAATAACAGCGAGGTCATAAGCGGTTGAGTAGTGATTAACTTCGTATAAACCGTGTGGATTCACAAAATTAGTATCAGCACACTTGAGCTGAGAAGCTTTTGTATTCATCATATTAACAAAAGTCTCCACAGAGCCATCACCGATGTAATCAGCAAGCACAAGCGCCGCATCGTTTCCTGATGGGAGCATCAGTCCGTACAAAAGGTCAAGCACAGAAAACTGTGAACCGATATATCCTGTGAGTCCCATAACTGAACTTTCAGGATCGAGAGCCTCAAGAGACTCAGATGTTACTGTAATATAAGTGCTCTCAGGGTTAGGAACATTCTCGCTTACGATAATATATGTCATCATTTTTGTGAGTGAAGCAGGCGGAACTCTTTCCCCCGCAGACTCCTCATATACAACTGTACCTGTGTTAAGATTCTCGATATATACATTTGTAGAATATGTATCAATATCACATCCGTAATCAGCAGCATAAACCGAAACAGTTGACACCGCTACGGTCACCATCATCACCAAAGCGGTCAGAAATGCAAAAACTCTTTTCATAAAAAGCACCCCTCTCTATCCGTTTATATTACAATAGTATTGAACAATAATCAAGACGTTTAAAGAAAAAACGCACGGAATTTCCGTGCGTTAGTTGTTTTTTATTAAGCTTAAGCTGTTTTTTTCTTGGCGGTGATTTTCTTCTCTTCGCCTTTTAAGAGTCTCTTTATATTCTCCTTATGTTTTATGATAACAAAAGCACCAAGAAGAAACGCAAACAATGTACATATAATTACATATCTTAATGAGTACCACTCGTCCCCACCATTATAATCAAACAGAAATGTACAGATAAATGTGTACACACCATAAAGTGCGGCACAAGAAATAGATGCAAGTGAGATAATCTTGCTGATAAAGAAGATGATAAGGAATGTTGCAACTATCATAAGGAAAACTCGCCAGTCTGTAACAGCCATCATAGCTGCCGCTGTAACAATACCTTTACCACCCTTGAATCCAAAGTAAACTGGATACATGTGGCCGATGATAGCAAACACACCACCGATAAGTCCACCGTAAACAACGATTTCCTCAGCTAATCTTGCATCTGTACACTGTATGGTTGAAAAGAACCATGAGCCTACAAAGCTGGCAATAACGCCTTTAAGAAAGTCAAAAATCAGCGTAAACACAGCAGGAACAACACCCACCGAACGTAAAACATTTGTAAATCCTGCGTTACCTGAACCCATATCTCTGATATCTTTTTTTGAACTCAATTTTGTGAAAACAATCGCAAAGCTGATACTACCAAAAAGATACGCGATAACTGCGGCAATCACGCCTTTTACTATAATATTAAGTGCTAATGATGTCATTTGTCTCCTCTTTCTCTGATTACTATTCTAACAGGTGTTCCTGAAAGCTCAAACGCCTCTCTGATTCTGTTCTCAAGATATCTCTGATACGAGAAGTGGAACAGCTCTGCATCGTTGCAGAAGAAAACAAATGTAGGCGGCTTTGTAGAAGCCTGAGTCATATAATAAATCTTGAGTCTTCTGCCTTTATCAGTTGGTGGCTGAACACGCAGAGTAGCCTGAGCCAGAAGCTCGTTGAGCATACCTGTCTTGATACGCATAGCGTTGTTATTAGCAACCTGAATTATAATCTCAAAAAGATTGTTAAGGCGCTGACCTGTTTTTGCAGAAATAAATACAGAAGGAGTGTATGACATAAACGCAAACTCAGTATCAATGTCTTTTTTAAAGTTAGGCATTGTCTTGTCGTCTTTATCAATAGCATCCCACTTGTTAACAGCGATTACACAACCCTTACCTGCTTCGATAGCCATACCTGCAATCTTTGTGTCCTGCTCTGTGACACCAGTTTCGGCGTCAATCATAATGACACAAACGTCACATCTTTCGATAGCCATCTTTGCTCGAAGAATTGAGTAACGCTCGATGTTATCAACAATTTTGCTCTTTTTACGCATACCTGCAGTATCGATAAAATTGAACACACCGAACTCATTTTCGATTTTTGTATCAATGCTATCTCTTGTTGTACCTGCGATATTCGAAACGATACAACGGCTTTCGCCTGTAATCTTGTTGATAAGCGAAGATTTTCCGACGTTAGGTCTGCCGATAACAGCAACAGAAATAACCTCAGGGTCGTCCTCGATTTCCTCATCACTTGGAAGATGTGAAAAAGCAGCATCAAGCAAGTCACCTGTACCATGACCATGTACAGAAGAAACTGCAATCGGGTCTAATCCAAGGTTGTAAAACTCATAAAATGCAGGGTCAGGCTCACCAACAGCGTCGCATTTGTTAACACAAAGGACAATCGGTTTTGAACTTTTGAGCAACATCTGTGCTACATCCAGATCTGTAGCTACAACACCTGAACGCACGTCAGTTACAAGTATGATAACATCAGCTGTCTCGATAGCAAGCTCAGCCTGAATACGCATTTGTGACAAAATAATATCATCGGATTTTGGTTCAATACCGCCTGTGTCAATAATTGTGGCGGTTCTTCCCTGCCACTCAACTTCGCCGTAAATACGGTCTCTTGTAACACCAGGAGTATCGTCAACGATAGAAACACGTTGACCGATAAGTTTGTTGAAAAGTGTGGATTTGCCGACGTTTGGACGTCCAACTATAGCTATAACAGGTTTCATAGCTGTTCACTCCCCTTTCCTAAAATTGCTAAAAGCAGCTCCTCACCGTTATTATTGACAGGTGTGAGCTTAATATTTAAAGTGTTTTCAACATCAGTTACTGATGTGTCATCCAAAAATAAATCGTTTTCATATCTGAGCATAGATGATGAAATGAGCAGTTCATCTCCTAAACCAATACTCTTGAGCTGATTTATCAGATCACAGCCTACGATAAGTCCGCTGACGTTGACTCCGCCACCGAAAAATTCGTTTTTAATCGGAACAACATTAACTTTCACATTTGTAAATTTACGCTTGACGTTGTCCATCATTTCTCTCATAAAAGGAGCGACAGATGTACCGCAAGCGATAGTAACTTTTCTAGACACAGAGGTATCACCCTCGTAGTCTTCAACTGCCCACTCAAGCTCGTCCTTTAAAAGAGCGATGAGTCCGACGCCGTTTTCAAGTGCAGGGAAATCTTCGTAATGCTCATACGGCGGTATAGGAAGCCCTGCTTTGATATAAAGCTCATCAGACGCAAATGCGATGTGTCGTCCGTATTTTTCCATACAGGATGCTGAAAAATCCTCGATGATTCTTATAGTTTCGAGAGCTTTTTCCTTATCAAATGGAGTCAAAGGCACAAGTCCCTCGCGGTGAGCTGTAAGTCCTACTGGAACAACAGCTACCATATTTACACCCAATTCTTCAAGGTCAGAGAGTGTACGTTTCAACTCTTCTGCGTCATTATATCCCGGACAGCACACTATCTGTGTATTAATTTCAATTGAGCTGTCAGCCAAACGTCTCAAGTGTTTGAGTGCATCTCCCGCAAAACGGTTGTTCATCATTTTACATCTGAGCTCTTCGTTTGTAGTATGAACAGAAATGTTAACAGGACTGATGTGCATTTTTATAATTCTGTCAACCTCGTGCTCTGTGATATTTGTCAGCGTGATGTAGTTTCCGAACAAAAACGATAGACGCGAATCATCATCCTTGAAATACAAGGTATCCCTCATACCTTTCGGGAGCTGGTCGATAAAGCAGAATATACATTTGTTGCGACAGCTCTTTTGCTCGTCCATCAGATATGTATCAAACAAAAGCCCAAGCTCATCATACTCAGGTTTGCGAAGTTTAACCGTTCTCTCGGCACCATCAGTGCTTCTGATAACAAGCTCAAGGTCCTTTGAAAACTGATAAAAAAGATAGTCAAGTACACCTATAATAACGTTGCCATTGAATGT
>JAZSHE010000031.1:0-9153 GCA_045533085.1 Ruminococcus sp. | reverse complement strand
AATCGAAATGGTTTGAGAATGGCATTAATTCGATGAAGCGTACTGAGATGTTGTCATATCGGGTTAATTCGATAAATTGAGATATTTCATCAATATTAAAGTTTTTAATCAGCACTACATTGATTTTAAGTTCTTGGAATCCCACAGACTTTGCTTTATCGATACCTTTCAGCACATCAATTAAACAATCAGTACCTGTTATTTGTCTGAATTTATCACTGTTTAACGTATCAAGACTTATGTTGATTCTTGATACACCGCTTGATAAAAGATCTTCACAATAGTTCTTGAGCAGACTTCCATTTGTGGTTAGTGTTAGTTCCTTTAGTCCTTCGATTTTACTAACTTTACCACAGAAATCAATGATACCATCACGAATAAGTGGTTCACCACCAGTTATTCGTATTTTTTCAACACCGAGATTTACTGCACACCTACAAATAATAAGCATTTCATCCAGGCTTAGTGGCATAGTATTGGCTGATGTTTCGGGCATACAATACTTGCATCTGAAGTTGCATTTATCTGTAAGCGACAGGCGAAGATATGTAATTTTTCGGTTAAATCCGTCGATCATTCAGTCACCTGCTTTAAATAATAAATATCAGAATAATTTAAACCTAGGTCTATTTGCTTTTTTCTTGAATAAGGCTTTGTATCATTTACAGATACAAGCATTGGTTTGTGGATATTGTCTATTCTTACAGCCAGATGTTGGTTGTTCATATCATTTACTACGCTCGTAATTTCAGCTGTGAAACAAATATCACAACTATCATCACTGATTTTGACACTATCAGATTTAAAAGCTATGTGTGAACAATATATATTATCGTTGTTTATACAAAAACCAAACTCAGTTTTTGTATTGTCGATAATTCTACTGACATTATCAAACCCACATAATAGCGCGTCAGTATAATGCTTTGGGGAGTTAACTACATCAGTGATGCTTCTGGTTTGTGTGCTTTTTCCGTTTTCTAAAATACATATAGAATCACAGAGCCTAAAAACCTCATTGTTATCGTGTGAAACAATAAATACTTCACCATCATAATTGTTTATGGTGTTCAACAAATCAAGTTCGAGACTAATTTTTAATTGTGAGTCAAGAGCCGAGAAAGGTTCGTCGAGCAGCAAAATCTCGGGCTTTCTACTTAACGCTCGTGCTAACGCTACGCGTTGTTGCTGACCTCCTGAAAGTTGATGTGGATATAATAACGCTACTTCGTTCAGGTTGAATTTTTCTAAATATGAGTTGCATATTATGTTTCTTTCGTTTCGACTATACTTTCTGAGTGCACACATTATGTTGTCCCTGACATTCATATCAGGAAAAAGCGCATAGTTCTGTGGTAGATAACCGATATTACGTTTTTGTGGTTTGATATTAATACGTTTATTGCTATCGAAAAGAACCCTGTTGTTAAGAATGATTTTTCCACTGTCTGGCGTCATAATTCCAGCGATACATTTGAGTGTTATACTTTTACCACTACCCGACACACCAAACAGTGAGGTAGTTTTGCGATTAGTATCAAACTTTATTTCAAGGACGAAATCTCCTAGTTTCTTTTTAATATCAACGTAGAGAGCCATTTTTAGCCTCCTTGTTGCGATAATTGCTTTCAACTAAATTTATAACAAACAGCACAACAGCTGATATTGCTACATTCAGAATAATCCATTTTACAGCTAAGGCGTCATTACCTGTTCTCCACAACTGATATACCGTGGTAGAAATAGTGGCAGTTCTGTTTGGGGTATATCCTGCTATCATATTGGTAGCGCCGTATTCACCTAAAGCGCGTGCAAAAGATAATACTGTACCAGCGATTATTCCTTGTTTGCAATACGGCATCTGTATCTTCCAAAAAATATAAGAGTTATTTAGTCCGAGTGTTCTGGCAGTGTCCGACAGATTCTTATCAAACGATTGAAAAGCACCTCTTGAAGTACGATACATAAGCGGAAAAATAATGACTGTTGTAGCAAATATCGCTGACCACCAGTTCATTGTAAGTTTTACACCAAAAGTGTTCAAAAAGATTTCTCCGATAATATTGTTAGGCCCGAGCAATTTGATAAGCAAAAATCCAACAACGGTCGGTGGTAACACTAAAGGGAGTGTAAAAATAACATCTAAACATACTTTAAATAACTTGTGTGTTTTAGAGATATAGTACGCAGAAAATACACCAATAGCAAAAGCTATTAATGTTGATATTAAGGATATTCTGATTGAATTAAACAGCGGATAAAAATCCATGGTATCCTCCGTAAAGTTAGCTGATTGGGGTGAATCCGTATTTTTTGAATATTGTTGAAGCATCATCGGTATTTAGATAATCTAGAAAATCAGTTGCTTCATCAATGTTTTTACTCGAATCTATAATCCCAGCGGGATAGACAACCTCGCCACACATTTCTTTAGTCGCAATATCAACAACTAACAAATCAGCAGTATTCGCATCGGTTTGATAGACAATACCACAGTCAACAAGATTTTCAGACACCTGTGTAGTCACTTCTTTAACATTTGAACCATAAGTTATACAGCCTCTTTTTTCAAGCGAATTAACATCAATGTTATAGTGATCGAAAATATTTATTGTGTATTCGCCAACAGGGACATCAGAGTTTCCGATAGCAAGTAGTATATCTCCGCTATTCAGATATGAAATTAAATCATCAAAACTGTTGATTTTTTTAGGGTTATCTTTTGGTACAACTAACACAACATTATTCTTTAATACATCAAATCTTGTTTCCTTAATAACGCAATCAAGTTTATCCATCGGTTTGCGACTCGCAGAAATAAATACATCACAATCTGCTCCTTCTTCGATTTGCGTTTTGAGGGTTCCAGAAGAATCAAAATTGAAATTAATTTCTATCGTTGGATGTATTGTGCTGTATTGCTGGGCTATTTCAGTTAAAGACTCTGTCATTGAAGAAGCTGCAAAAATTACAAGCTCGCCTTTTATGTTATCGTCTTTGCATCCTGTTAAAGGAAAAACGAACAATAAAGCAATAGCAAGAAATAATAATTTTTTCAAAACAAGACCTCGTTATTTTTCT
Source organism: Ruminococcus sp. (assembly GCA_045533085.1). Lineage (GTDB taxonomy): Bacteria > Bacillota > Clostridia > Oscillospirales > Acutalibacteraceae > Ruminococcoides. The sequence goes on along the minus strand of JAZSHE010000031.1, from coordinate 6,072 downwards.
GTTAATATCACGTTTACATTATACATTTATATAGAATAATACGCAAGAAAAATCGCTCTGAAAAAATCAGAGCGATTAAAATCATTTATTATTTTTGTTTTTTCCTGCTTTTAAGATAAAGAGTAACAAAGCGGCTAGATAAATAACAACAAGTCCGAATGTTACAAAAGTCATAACATCACTCTTAGGTGCCATACTTATCAGCACTAACAAAGGTGCACCAAAAGCGACACCAAATGAACTACCTGTTATCAGATTGTTAGCGGCAGGTGTTTTCATCTGTGGGTCAATTTCTCTAAGCAGAAGAACGCCACTGCTGATTGTACCTGTCAGCATACCATACATAGAAAAGAAACCTTCGTGCTCATATCCCTTGTACAATTTATTAGACATAAACTTGAGATAGAAGAAAGTTACTATACCACCGGAAATTGCCATCAGAATAAATGGAATCCAATAACCTTCAAGATCATCGATGTTAATACTTGCAATACCGCAGATAATCATTACATCAAATAAAAATCCTGAAATTCTGCTAAGCAGGTAATTATTCTGATACTGTCTGTTCATAAGCTTAACTTTTTTGAGTCCGACAAAGAATGTACGGCATCCAGCAGCTAGCATAGATCCGATGATGAAGTTGAAGCCCCATAACAAAGTTGATACTGTTTCAGCTAAACCAGGTGAAATAAGCATTAACAGTTCTGTTACACCCCATGTTACCAGATATGTCAGCAGATAGATGAGACAAATGAGAGCCATCTGAATTGATAATCTGTCAACTGATTCAGATACCGGTACTTCGTTTTTATCCTCAAATGTATCAACAGTCAAAGAGCCTGAAACTTCTTCTTTGATTGTGCTTTTTTTGAGCTTGCCCTGTCTGCTGTAAATATTGATGAAAATAACACCAACAACACAAGCACAAAGATAACCTGCTGCCGCTAGTGATAAGCCGAAGCTTCTTCCGCCAACCATTCCAAGGTTTTCGTAGGTTGTACCAACATTGTTAGCTTGTCCTGGACCTTGACCATAAGCCATAGGCAGCAAAATTCCGCTCGCTTTGAACAAATCAGGCATAAATGTGTAAGCTAAAGCAAAAGAAATAACAAGACCCGTTAAAGCTTGAACAAGATATGTACTTACAATTAAAGCTCCACTTTTGCTACCAATCATTTTTTCTGATTCGATAGTTTTTTCAGGAACACGCAGTGACATTGCAATAAATCCCAGAGCGATTGTGTGATATGTGATTGTTTCCAAAAACTCTGTTGAGATTATCGGAACAAGATTAAAATATCTTAACAAAAGAAGTATGAAACCAGCAAGAACGGCAGTTGGTATCATAGCTTTTTGAACAAGTGGTATTTTTCTTCTCAAAATATTAGCAAATAGAATAAGACCTGCTACTATACCGATCTGTATAATCGGACTCCATAATGTTGTGTTTGCAGCTGAAAAATCCATAATACACCCCTCAGAAACTAAATCTGTTTATATTGTCATATTTATATGCCTGAAATAACATGTGAAATTTGAGGGCTGATGAGTCCTCAGAAACCAGAATTTCGTAGTACATATCCTTAGTGGATAACAACAAAGCATGTTTGCCATGCATCGCAAAATCTTCTATATCACTCAGGTTGATTTCAACAACTGAACAAACAAGTTTTTCTTTGTTAAGTGACATTTTTCCTTCGCCGAGTGTTGACTCAATGTGATTTGAAACACAGATTATTTTTGCGTAGTCAGATGAATATTCTATATTGTTTTTAGCATCGGATAATGTTTTATCCCTTAAAAAAACAAATAATTCTTTTGCTGTTTTAAACTCTATACCCTTTATATCGCCGTATTCGTCGAAAGTAAAGGTGTTACAGCAATTTTTACAGCGCACTTCATTAGCTGATGAGACAAGACTATCAATGGACATACATTTCGGGCAATAATAAACCATACTTTCAATTTTTTCAGCTAATCTCTTGCCCTTGTATTTGCTTCTTACTAATTGTTGAGTGTCATAGGCGTCTTCATAAAGGTCACGATTGATGATGGAGTTGATTTCATCCACAGTCATTGAAGCGATATCTTCAGCTGAATATATATTGACAACTTCGCCGTGTATTTTACCTTTTCTCGTGCCGCTGCTCCATAAAGGACTAGTAAAATATCCGCCTGTGATTTTGTATGTAATCAAAGCGCAGCGCGAGCTTTTAACTACTTTTCCTGTTGATGGTAAAATAGGTGCTGTTATACCATTCCAGGAGCGTGCTCCTTCCGCGAACATACACACATTATCCCCGCCACGAAGAGTCCTGAGCATATCTTTTACCGTAGAAGCTGCGTTAGTCCCCTTGGGTCTCATAATTGGTGAAAAAATGTGGTTAACGAATTTGAAAGCAAACTTCCATCTTGAAATATGCTCACTTGCAACAAATCTGATACTATTCTTAAAACTGACTCCAAGAAACAGAGGATCAAAATCAGTATTGTGATTAGAAAGTACAATGAAGTTTTCGGGTAGATTTTTTGCTGTTTTAAAGGTGTATCCGAATTTTATGTAAAGGAAAACTATAACGAGTGGTCGTAATATTTTCCAATATAGTTTTTGGTTTTTCTTCATTTCCTCACCCCAAATTCATTTATATGATACCACAAACATGTTGATTATTCAAGATGATAAATTATTATAAGCCTAAAAAGAATAAGCCGATCTGGTTACAGACCGGCTTAAAGAATAGAATATAATCAATTATTTAAAATACTTAACAGCAGCTTCAAACATACGGATATCGTAGTTTCCAGGTACGTTTTTGTAAAGACCTGCGCCGATACGCTCGCTGTGACCCATTTTACCGAACACTCTGCCATCAGGTGATGTGATACCCTCGATAGCGAGAATTGAATTGTTAGGGTTAAAGTGAACGTCAGTTGTAGCGTTGCCGTTTAAGTCAACGTACTGTGTTGCAACTTGTCCGTTTTCAACAAGCTGTTTTACAAGTTCCTCGGACGCCAAGAATCTACCCTCACCGTGAGAAATAGGAACATTGTAAACATCACCGACATTTGTCAGAGATAACCATGGAGACTTGTTGGAAGCAACTCTTGTACGTACGATTCTGCTCTGGTGGCGAGAAATTGTGTTAAAAGTAAGAGTTGGGCAATTCTCATCAGTATCAATGATTTTACCGTATGGTACTAAACCAAGCTTAATAAGTGCCTGGAATCCGTTACAGATACCGCACATAAGACCATCGCGATTTTCAAGAAGATCTGTTACACCTTCTTTGATTGCAGCGTTACGGAAGAAAGCAGTAATAAACTTACCACTACCATCAGGTTCGTCACCACCTGAGAAACCGCCCGGAATGAATACCATCTGAGCATCTTTGAGTGACTGAGCAAATTTTTCTACACTTGACTGAATACCGCTTGCAGAGAGGTTGTTGATAACAATAATCTCTGGTTCAGCGCCTGCATCTCTGACAGCTTTTGCGCTATCAAATTCGCAGTTTGTACCAGGGAAAGCAGGAATGAGAACCTTTGGTTTAGCAACCTTGATAGCAGGTGCTCCCCACTCTTTTGCTTCGTAAGATACGTTTTCCACCTTTGACTGTGGATGCTCGATATTGCATGAATAAACACTTTCGAGTTTGTCTTCGTAAATTTTGAGAATGTTGTCAATAGATACTGTTTCCTCAGCGCAAGAGATTGCATTATCGTTGGTTACTGTACCGATGACAGCATCTTCCTCTATTCCCTGCTCAACTTCTAATACAAATGCACCATAGTTGTAAGCAAAGATATCATTTACTGATAATTTATCGTTGAACTTAAAGCCCAAGTTGTTACCGAATGTCATCTTCATAACTGCTTCAGCGATACCACCGAGACCAGGTGTATAACAAGAAACAGCTTTACCACTTCTCATCAGTTCAGTTACCTTGTCGAAGAGATTAATGAGTGATTCTGTAACTGGTAAACCGTTTTCATCCAGTTCAGGCGCTAAGAAGATAACGTTGTTACCCGCAGTCTTGAATTCAGGTGAAACTACATCCTGTACTTTACCTGTAGTAACTGCAAAAGAAACAAGTGTTGGAGGAACATCTAAGTCCTCAAAAGTACCACTCATTGAGTCCTTGCCACCGATTGAACCAATGTTAAGCTCCTTCTGAGCTTTAAATGCACCCAAAAGTGCGGCAAGCGGTTTACCCCAACGCTTAGCATCTTTGCCAGGGCTTTCAAAGTATTCCTGGAATGTGAGATATACGTCCTCAAACTTTGCGCCTGTCGCAATAAGTTTAGCGACAGATTCAACTACTGCAAGATAAGCGCCGTGGTATGGGCTCTTTTCCATAATGAATGGGTTGTAACCCCAAGACATAAAGGAACAATCATCAGTATGTTTCTTTTCCACGGAAATTTTCTGAACCATACTCTGGATTGGTGTGAGCTGGTTTTTACCACCGAATGGCATAAGAACTGTACCAGCACCGATAGTTGAGTCAAAACGCTCTGAAAGACCGCGCTTTGAGCAAATATTAAGGTCATCAGCGATTGCACAAAGGTTATCTGTGAAAGTACCGCTGATTTCTTTGTTGATTTTTTCAACCTTTGCAGGAGCTATAGAGATATGCTTGTCGGCACCATTAGAATTAAGGAACTCTCTGCTGATATTAACGATATCCTTGCCGTTCCAGTTCATAACCAGTCTTGGTTCTTCTGTAACAACAGCCACAGGACAAGCCTGAAGGTTTTCTCCCAGAGCGAGAGCAATGAATTTATCTACATTTTCTGGCACGATAACAACAGCCATACGCTCCTGAGACTCACTGATAGCAAGCTCAGTGCCGTCAAGACCTTCGTATTTTTTAGGGACAGCATTGAGATTGATGTTCAGACCGTCAGCAAGCTCGCCGATAGCAACAGAAACACCGCCGGCACCGAAGTCATTACAACGCTTTATAAGCTTTGTTGCATCAGGGTTTCTGAACAAACGCTGGAGTTTACGCTCTTCAGGAGCATTACCCTTCTGAACCTCAGCACCACAAGTCTCAACAGAATGAGCGTCATGCTTTTTAGAAGAACCAGTAGCACCACCGATACCATCACGTCCAGTACTACCACCGAGGTATACAACTACGTCACCAGGTGATGGAACTTCTCTGCGAACGTTTTCAGCAGGAGCGGCAGCAATAACAGCACCGATTTCCATACGTTTTGCAGCGTAACCTGGGTGATAAATCTCGTCAACGATACCTGTTGCAAGACCGATCTGGTTACCGTACGATGAATAACCAGCCGCAGCAGTTGTTACAATCTTTCTCTGTGGGAGCTTGCCAGGGATAGTTTCGTTAACAGGTTTCAATGGATCAGCAGCACCTGTAACACGCATAGCTCCATATACATAAGCACGGCCTGAAAGTGGGTCACGGATAGCACCACCGATACATGTAGCAGCGCCACCGAATGGCTCGATTTCTGTTGGGTGGTTATGTGTTTCATTCTTAAATAAAAGTAACCATGGCTCAGTTACGCCATCTACTTCAACATCGATTTTTACTGTACAAGCGTTGATTTCTTCACTCTCATCGAGCTTATCAAGTTTGCCGTGCTTTTTAAGATACTTAACAGCAACAGTTGCTAAATCCATCAGACAGATAGGTTTTGTTCTGCCAAGCTCTTCTCTTACAGCTATATACTCGTCGTAAGCTTTCTGTAAGAGCTCATCCTCAAACTTAACGTCATCGATTACTGTTAAGAATGTTGTATGACGGCAGTGATCAGACCAGTATGTATCAATCATACGGATTTCTGTAATTGTAGGATCACGATGTTCAGAAAGGAAATACTGCTGACAGAATGCGATATCATCAGCATCCATAGCGAGACCATAGTCTTTTACAAACTGTTCAAGACCTGCTCTATCGAGCTGAGTGAAACCATCAAGAGTAGCAACTTCTGTTGGAATATCATAATCAGTAGCGAGAGTCGCAGGTTTTTCCATTGTAGCTTCTCTTGCTTCAACAGGGTTAATAACATATTTCTTAATTTCAGCGATTTCAGCATCAG
>JAZSHE010000071.1:0-3484 GCA_045533085.1 Ruminococcus sp. | reverse complement strand
CTTTATCCAAATGCTGCAGGTCACACATACATCAAGGATCAGCTCACAAACGCGCTTGATATTGTGAACAATAAGCCGCTCATCGGCGATGTTAACCTTGATGGTGTTGTGAATGTATTTGACGTTACAGAAATTCAGCTCCACCTTGCAAATTACGTTGAACTCACACAGGAACAGTTGGAACTCGCTGACGTTGATTTTGATACAAAGGTTAATATCATCGACGCAACAAGAATTCAGCTGTATATCGCAGGTGAAATTTCAAAGTTCTGATAAAATCAATTTGATATAAACACTTAAAAAGACCGCACAGATGAATGTGCGGTCTTTTTGCATTTGAATAAGATTTAAGCTGTGTTTGTGTTAATAATAAAACATAGAGTGTTAACGAGATGTTACTATCAGTCTTTAGTTCTTTTGGTCATATTCATTTGAACAATCAATAAAATCAAACCAGAACCTGACTCCATTTTCTGTGTTTTCAAAACCACAGTAGGTGTTTTCTTTCAACGAGATCTCTTTGACGATATACAGTCCTAAACCTGTGCTCTCTTTGTTTTCGGGTGAAGTGGTGAAAGCCTCAGTCCAGATTTTGTCTTTCATTTCATCTTTGATGTGTGGACCGATGTTTTCAACGGATAGTCGAACCGAGTTTTTATGCTCTTTAAGTGAGATGGTTATCGTTGTATTTTTGTGGGCATTCTTTACAGCGTTAGACAGATAGTTTCTGAATACAAACTCAACATATTCTCTGATGGTATTCAGTTTCAGCCCAGGAGTAATCTCGCTCTTAAGTTGAAGTTCATTTGATTTGATGTAGGCGTTGTGTTTATTGCACAGCTCGCTGACAAGAGCACTTATATCAACCGATTGAAGCTTTTTTGAAATGATGTGACGTTCACTGATAGCCATGTGCAACACTTCGCTGATCATATTGTTCATTTTCTGTATTTCGTCCATCGCTGAGTGATAGTAGTAATCTTTCTTTTCCTGTTCCTTACATGTGCTGATCATTTCAACCTGACTGCTTATAACAGCTAGAGGTGTTTTCAGATCGTGAGTAATGTTGCGCAGCAACATTCTACGGGATTCTTCGTATTCAGCCATATATCGGTTATCTTCCTGAAGAACGAAGGTGTAGTTCTCCAGATTGTTGATATTTGACTGGATGGTATCAGCCATTTTGTTGACGCTGATAGCTAAATCTCCGATTTCATCTTTGGTTATATCACCATGGTAACGTACAGAGAGGTTGTTTTCAGAGATGTTCTGGGCGACGTTGGTTATTGTTTGTAAAGCCTTTACTGCTGGTGAAATTATAAGGAAAAGTACAATCGAACAAACGGCAACATAACCGATAACAACAAACCCTAGCACGTGGTTTGAAAAATCAAACACCTGAGCTACACCGCTGTGGCTGTCCTTGATATAAATATAGTATGTTTGGCCGTTTTTCTCACAGCAGGTAGATAATCTTACAGACGGGTCGTTATCCACTTCAGTATAGTAAGGTTTGGAGTCTTCGTGAAACTGATCTATTTTTTTTGAAAAAAGCTGGGTTAAAAATTTCTTGTTATTTCCAAAGTCGTATGATGCATACAAAGGCTCAAAATCTTCATTAAACACGTAGACACGATAGTTTTCTTTTGATTTGGTGACAAAACTGTCTAAATGTTCTTTATCAAAAGGTTCAATTGCTTTTAGTTCATCGGCGAATGTGCATACGTAGCTGATTTCTTGCTTTATGTACATTCTGGGTTGCAGATAAAAATAGATAGGGGTCATGACTGCTGCTATCAGCGTAACCGTAACCACAATAGCTATAATGAGTTTTAAAGTAAGTTTATGCTTCATTACAAACCTCAAATTTATATCCTACTCCATAGACAGACACAATATAATCACTGTGTTTGTCTAATTTTTTTCTCAACTGTTTGATGATTGTATCGACAGTACGAAGATCACCGAAATAGTTGTTTCCCCATACTCGGTCTAAAATAGTATCTCGACTCATTACAATACGCTCGTTTTGCATAAAAAACTCAAGTAAATCGTATTCTCGTGGGGTGGTGGTAATCAACTTATCGTTAACATACACCTTTCGTTCAACAGTGTTCAGTTTAAGAGCGCCTTTTATCAGGTGTGTTTCGTCTTTGTTTGAGTAACTTGTACGGCTTAATAGAGCGTTGATATGCTCCTTTAAGATACTGAGCAAAAACGGTTTTGTAATGTAATTGTCAGCACCTAAGTGAAAACCGCTTAGCTGGTCTCTTTCTGATTCGCGAGCAGACAGAATGATAACAGGTACGTTTGAGGTTTCTCTGATTTTTTTGAGAACATCAAAGCCGTCAATATCAGGTAACATTCCGTCAAGTAAAACTATATTAAAAGGCGAATCGTTCAGAAAGCTATAAAGAGCAGATGTTCCATCGGCACAGGCGGTAACCGAAAAGTTGTTCATCTCCAAATAATCCGTGACCGTATTGCGAAGTTTATCGTCGTCCTCAACCAAAAGTATTTTAAAAATTCTATCCATACAATACTTCCTCCATTATACAATAATAATTATAGCACAAAATTTGATATAAAAATGATAAAATTACACATTTACATCAAAATAATATGTTTAAATTTAATAAATATGAAAGAGTAGGGTCAATGTGACCAAAAACAAAGGAGAGTTTTTGTGGAAGATAACAACATAGAGTATGTTCTCCCTGTAAAAAGGGATGACTTGAAACAAAAGAAAAATAGTCCGCTTGTATATATAATTCCGGCCGTTGTCGCTATAGTGGCTCTGGTGGTGGCATTATCTTTTCTGTTGCCCAAATCGATAGAAGGTGACTGGGAACTTGCTGTGAACCCTGAGGTTGTTCAGGCTACTCCTGATGAGATTGAAGATGCTGACAGAGTCTATTACACTTTCTCAAAACCCAGCAAGTACGGCGATGGTACCTACAAAACCTATTATGATGGTGGAGTAGAAGAGGGTACATACAAGTTGTCTGAAAAAGACAACAAAGAGCTTATTAACCTTGGAACAGAGGATTTACAGTACAAAATAACCGGCTCTAAACTTTTAGGTATCGCAAAGCTCACGATAACTTACCCTGAGTATACAAATGAAGAAACGGGACAAACTGTTCCTGCACAAGATTATGTTTTCGTTCAGGAAAAAGCACCGAGTTATGAAAAAGAGTCTTACGATTCGTATAAAACTGACAGCAAGCTCATAGGACATTTTACATCAAACGAGCGAACTCTCGCTTACTATGTGTATGAGCTGTCCTATACTGAAACTGTTGAGTTTTTTAAGTCGGATCGTAGCCATGTCGTTCTGTGAGCCAAGGAGTTGCTGCTTGCTGTTGTCTTCCTAAGACCGCTTGGCCTCCGACTTAAGCTCATAGGACATTTTACATCAAACGAGCGAACTCTCGCTTACTATGTGTATGAGCTGTCCTATACTGAAACTGTTGAGTTTTTT
>JAZSHE010000009.1:0-2321 GCA_045533085.1 Ruminococcus sp. | reverse complement strand
AAGGACATGGCGCTGCAGATCTTACCGCATTTTCTGACTAAGTCGTTGGCTAAGGTAGGCGGCGGCAAGGACGCGGTCATCCTCGTAGCTACCTCCGGCGATACGGGCAAGGCGGCTTTGGAGGGCTTCAAGGACGTAGATCACACAAAGATCATCGTGTTCTATCCCGTAGACGGCGTAACCGCTATGCAGAAGCATCAGATGAACACTCAGGCCGGTGAGAATGTTTATGTTTGTGCTATCAAAGGTAACTTTGACGATGCTCAGACTGGTGTTAAAAAGATTTTTACAGAGCCTGCTAACTCAGAAGTTCTCAAGAAGAATGGTATGATGTTCTCTAGTGCTAATTCAATCAACTGGGGTAGATTATTACCACAGATTGTTTACTATGTATCTGCATATTGTGATATGGTTAACAGTGGCAAGGTTGAACTCGGAGAGAAAATCAACATTGTTGTACCAACAGGTAACTTCGGTAATATTCTGGCTGCTTATTATGCGTGCGAGATGGGTATCCCTGTTAACAAGTTTATCTGCGCATCTAACTCAAATAACGTACTCACAGATTTTATCAATACAGGTGTTTATGACAGAAACAGAGATTTCTATACAACGATATCTCCGTCAATGGACATTCTTGTAAGTAGCAACCTTGAAAGATTGCTCTATAAGATGTCAAACAATGATGATGTTCTTGTCAGAGATTTGATGAACAAGCTCAAGACTGAGGGTGTTTACGAAGTACCTTCTGAGATTAAAGAGAGAATCACTTCTTGCTTCTATGGTGGTTTCTGTGATGAAGATAGCACAAAAGCTACTATCAAGAGCCTCTTTGATGCTGAAAAGTATCTCTGCGATACTCATACTTCTGTAGCAGTATCTGTATATGATGCTTACGTTGATGAAACAGGTGATACAACACCTGCTGTTATTGCTTCAACAGCAAGCCCATACAAATTCTCTAAGTCAGTTTTAGAAGCTCTTTCTACTGATGTACTTACTGAGAGTGAATTTGATATGGTAGATATGCTTTATTCTATTTCTGATGCGAAGGTTCCTGCTCCTATTTCAGACCTCAAGGGTCTTACAGCAAGATTTGACAACGTAACAGACAAGGATGAAATGAAGCAGACAGTGTTCAACGCTCTGGGTATTAACTGATGGCGGTATACGCTATTGCTGATTTGCATTTATCTTTAGGTTGCGATAAACCGATGGATATTTTCAAGGGTTGGAAGGATTATCTGGAAAGACTTGAAAATAACTGGAGGTCGCTTGTGACCGATGATGATACGGTTGTTGTCGCGGGGGATATTTCGTGGGCTATGAAGCTTGAAGAGTGCTACGAAGATTTTAAATTTCTTAACTCGCTTCCTGGTACAAAGATTCTCCTGAAAGGAAACCACGACTACTGGTGGGCTACAAAAAAGAAGGTTGATCAATATCTTTGCGACAATAACTTTGACACAATTAAGATTCTTTTTAACAATTCATACGAAGTTGACGGGATTGTGATTTGTGGTTCACGAGGTTGGTATTACGATGCTGACACTCAGGCTGACATCAAGGTTATAAATAGGGAAGTGGGCAGACTTAAGTTATCACTTGATAGTGTTAATAACAAGAGTACTACACCTACTGTATTTCTTCATTATCCACCTGTTTATGGCGATATCGAATGTGAAGAAATAATGAGTGCACTTCTGTCGTATGGTATAAAAGAATGTTATTATGGTCATCTTCATGGTGCCCATACACATAAAAACGCTGTTACAGGTATGTACAAAGATATCAATATGCACCTGATATCGTGTGATTACACTGGTTTTATGCCTGTTTTGGTGCGAAATTAAAAAATATTTTGCAAATAATTATAGTAATTTTTACACGTATATGTTATTATATAACGAGTGTAAAAATGAGGAGGAATTATAATGAAATTAGTATCTACAAACAAAACTGAGACAAATACTGTTGAGCTTACAATAGCTGTTGAGAAAGAAGCCTTTGAAGCTGCTATCGCTAAGGCATACAAAAAGCAGGTAAAGAACATCAACGTTCCTGGTTTCAGAAAAGGTAAGGCTCCACGTAACATTATCGAGAAGATGTATGGTGCAGACGTATTTTATGATGACGCTATGCAGGATTGCTATCCTGTCGCTTTAGATGCTGCTGCAACTGAGGCTGATATCAAGGTGGTAGCAGTAACAAATGTTGAGGTTGAAGAAGTTAACGCTGATGGCTTTACATTCAAGGCAACATGTATCGTTGAACCTGAAATCGAAATCAAGGATTATAAGGGCATCGAGGTTGAGAAGAAG